>JBCDGT010000571.1:0-3414 GCA_038750915.1 Bacteroidota bacterium | reverse complement strand
GTCATCTTGATGGGCTGGCTACTGATTAACGGTGGCCCGGTAGGTTTTGATGGGGAGACCTTCACGGGGCCGTTTCTAACTTTCCTGGGATTTGCCCACTACCTCCTGCCACTAGCCATCTACGAAGGCTATTTATGGGCGAAAGACCGCGGTGGTTACCGGGGCCAATACCTGGCCGGCGCAGTACTGTTTGGGCTTACACTGCTTACGGTAATAGGCATTTTTGGCGCGACCGTCGGTTTGTGGTGGCCTCGGATGTAGGAAGGAGTACACTAAGGTGGAGACGCTCCTGCGTCGACTATAAAAAGACCAATAGACCAAATAATACCAACAGACCAAGAAGCGGGCCGGAAGGTCCGCTAATCCTGCGTCCAATAATCGACCACCAGCACATCTGCCAAGTGCGGGCCGACGATCTCACCGAAACGCTTATGGGCGGGATGCGGGAGATAGGTGTCGCGGTCGGCCTCGCTTTTGAAAGTAAGGAAGTAGCAGTGCGTGAAGCCTTTATTGATGCCTTCCGGGCTGTTGTTGGTGCCCCATTCGAAACCATGGATGGCGGATATTTGGCTGGGCAGCGCCCGGAAAGCGGCTTCTACTTCCGCAACTCCGGCGGGGTAGCTGTCTTCTTTGAAAGAGAAAAGCACTACGTGCCGTAGTAGAGAGTCGGGGTTGGCGGCCATATCGACGGAAGTGGTAGTTACGGTGGCTTCTGTGTTGTTGTCAACAGGGGCTTCATCGCAAGCAAAAAGAGCGAGTAGGAAAAGAGGGAGCAAATACTTCATGCCGTAAGGTAGGGTATGTGGCAGAATCTTTCGGCCGCGGCCGCAGGTGCCAGGTACGCTGCTTAGCGGCACTAGAAAGTGCCTCGAGTTTCCGAAAAGGAGCTCGTAATCTTGCAGCTACTCAACCTAAAATATTATCTGGCCCTACCTTCTATCCATTCTCATGGCTTACCATCCCAGTTAACGGAATAATAGTAAGATGAGCGCGACCAAAGTTAAAAAGGACAAGAAGGGAATAATAACATACCAACGACTAAGCGGTGGGTCTGTTCCCGGAACGAGGTAATCTGGTAAATTTTTCATGAAGATTAAATACACAAGGACCTTCTGATTGCGGCAAGCAATCGGGTTAGTAAGGTTCTTAAAAATGACAGCGAGAGAGACGCTAAATGAAATGAACAAAGCACCGTAAGGACTTAAAATTGGCTATTGCCCCTAAGTACTGCACAAATGTAGCAATTTTTTGGCTTTGATGTACCCACATCTCTTGCCCCATGCCATTTAAGAATTTGTGCTAAACATCTGGTAATTAAGGATGTTTAGACTTCTGTGCGCTTGAAGGACAACCAAAAATTAGCGGCCATTATCAAGGCTACCCTGGAACTGACCCATGAACAGGGCCTTGCGGGGATTAAAATGAGTACCTTAGCCAAGCGGGCAGGCATCGCCACGGGAAGCCTGTATACCTACTTTGAAGACAAGCAGGATTTGCTCCTTTCCGTCAATCAACACGTCCGTAAAATGGGGGCTGGGTACCTCCTACAAAGGCTTGACCCTAACCTCAATCTACCGGACCGCCTGCTGTCATTAATCGAGAACTTTGCGGACTATATTGGTGACAATCGGGAAGCTATCGTATTTGCCGATCTTCTGAAACGATCTCCGTACATGACGGAAGCGGCCGCTCAGGAAGCCATGGAACAGTATGCCTTTTTGTTCGCGCTACTCCAGGAAGGTCAGGCAAACGGTGACATCCGCCAGGGAGACCCCGAGCAATTAATGCACGTTATTTACGGAATTCTCAAATCCCTAATTGATTTTCAAAGCCTCAAAGGCTTGCCCTACGGGCCAGACGTTCGCAATGCCTGTCGGGATACGGTTTGGCGTATTCTCATGCCTTGAGCGCAAAAAGAAATGGGCACCTTTCTCCTGGAAAGATGCCCACTTTACTTTTGTATCGAAGAGAGGCTCAACGACAATGACTTAGCTTAGCCCATCATCTTGACGCTGCGGTCAACAAAAGCTTTGAGCGCAGCGCCGGTCAGCATTTGTTGGCTTAATAAGGCAAGTTGGTATAGGTGGGTCGCATTTTCCGTACGTGCTGCCTCGTCTTCCTGGCTCAATATCTGCTCTTTTACCACCGGATTGTTCGCATTTACGATGACCTGATAAGTATCGGGGAACATCCCCATATCCATACCCTGCAAAGCTTGCATCTCCTTCATACGCCGCATGAACTCATTCCGTACGATCTGTACTGGAGCGTCATTGGTGTCTAGTGGTTTCACTTCTACGGAGCCTTTTTCCCCGACAATACCGGTAAAGAGGGTAGAAACCGTGTTCGTTTCTTCCTCGTTGAGTACGTTTTCTTTCTCGTCCTCCTTAGGGACTAATTGATCCGGCGTGGCGGAATCCACACGGACAAAGCGGATATTCTCCTCCTTACGTTCGATTCCCTCGATGAAGGGGGCATCGATGGCATGCTCAAGAGTGAGGACGTCGTACCCACGGTCTTGAGCACCGGCCACGAGCGTATGCTGGCGCTCTGCATCGGCGGTGTAGATCCCGACCAACACGTCGTTCTTATCCGTTTGGTTGGCGGTGATTCGCTCGCGGTATTCTTCCAGCGTAAATTTGTTGCCGTCGGTATTTTCTAGCAGAACAAACTTCTTGGCCCGATCGTAGAACTTGTCCTCGGAGATCATACCGTACTTGACGAATACGCCCAAATCTGGCCACTTCGTTTCGTAATCTTCCCGATCGTTTTTGAATAGGTCGTTTAGTTTTTCCGCTACCTTTTTTGTGATGTAACCGGTAATCTTCTTTACACTCGTATCGGCCTGGAGATAAGAACGGGATACGTTCAGTGGAATATCTGGGCTATCGATCACCCCGTGAAGGAGGGTCAGGAACTCAGGAACAATGTCTTTGACGTCATCAGTAACGTAGACCTGGTTGCTGTAGAGCTGAATCTTATTACGTTGTAGTTCCAGCCCACCAGATACCTTGGGGAAGTAGAGAATACCAGTTAGGTTGAAGGGATAGTCGATGTTGAGGTGAATCCAAAACATCGGCGGTTGGCCCATGGGGTAGAGCTCCCGGTAAAAGGCTTTGTAATCTTCGTCCGTTAGGTCTGCAGGGTTCTTCTTCCAGAGTGGCTCGGGGTTGTTGATGATGTTATCAACTTCCGTTTCGATTTTTTCAGGGGCGGGCTTTTCTTCGCCTTCTGGGACCTCCCCTTCAAATTCTTTATACTCCACTTCCGTCTTAGTGCCGAAGCGAATGAGTACGGGCAGGAAGCGGGCGTACTTGCGTAGCAATCCTTCGATTTCCGCTTCTTCGAGGTACTGTTGGCTATCCTCGGAAATGTGGAGGATGATGTCCGTTCCGCGGAAATCGCGCTCTGCTT
>JBCDGT010000570.1:0-3418 GCA_038750915.1 Bacteroidota bacterium | reverse complement strand
GCCGACGGGAGGCCTGGTGTCTGCGTGGACAAAATAGAAGGCATCGCAATCTGGGCAAGCGGCCGCAGCAGCATTCATTTGGGCGGCCCGGCCGGGCCGGGGGGAGGCATAAAACTGTACGGAATGACTGGCGGCGATGGCGGCAGAATCATCCGTACTGCCACCATCCGCAACAATGATATCTCCTCGGTTGGCAAGTTCCTTTTTGAGGTAGGGTAAAAGTTCCTGAAGGTTGTTTGCTTCGTTGAGTACCGGAATGATAATCCGTATGCGCATAAAGGAGTTGTACTAGTTTTGGGATTAAATAAACTCTCCTAAAATGAACTAAAATATCTCGGTAAACAAAATGATATGACTTCCCTAAGTGTCCGTAAGGATACTAAAACAACTGATAGTAAGCGGATTTCAAGTAATAACCTTCCTTGAAAGTAGCCGGGTGGTCAATGTCGTGTTGAGTTTGCTGTAGCTGTTTAAAACGACGACCACTCGCTTTCAATACGTCCTCTTGGAGTGCGTAAAAAGTGACCGAATCTACCCTAGCGGAGCAGGATGCAGCGAGCAGAATTCCCCCTGGAGCCACTAAAGACAGGCATAAGTTGGTCAACCTTCGGTAGGCTTTTAGCGCGCCGGGAACTTCGGCTGCACTTTTTGCAAAAGAGGGCGGATCACAGATGATTAGATCGTATTGAAGTTGTTGCCTTTTGAGTTTTGGCAATATTTCAAAGACGTCTCCCCGGAGGGTTTGGAAGTTATTGGTGTCAGCATTCAGCGCAATATTCTCTTGGGCGACGGCAAGTGCTTGTTCGCTGATGTCTAGAGCCGTTACGAGGCTGGCACCCCCTACGATGGCGTGGGCGGAGAACCCTCCAGCGTAACTAAAGATATCCAATACTTGCTTTCCCTTTGCCAGTTCGCCAACGATTTTTCGATTATGGCGGTGATCCAGGAAAAAGCCAGTCTTATGGCCCCTGAGGACGTTTGCTTTTAACCGAACACCGTGCTCTTTGAACTGTACCTCTTCTTGATCCAGGGTGCCGTAGAGGGTGGCTCCATCGCTCCATGCCTCGGGGCATTGGGGAGCACTCGCTACCCGCCGGCTGAGCCGGAGTACGACTGTTGAAGCGTCACTATTGCTGACCAAAGCCGGGAGGATGCTGTTCAAGTGTGGCGCCCAGATGAGGCTGTAGATTTTAATGACCAAGGTCTGGGCGTACACATCGGCAATCAGGCCGGGGAAGCCGTCGTTTTCGCCGTTGAGAAGACGGTAGCTATTGGTGGATTGATTGGCTAAAAGTGGAGCCCGGCCTTGCTTGGCCTTTGCTACTTCGTTAGCCCAAAAAACATCATTAACCTGCACTGGACCACCTTGGTGCAGCACCTTGATCCTAATTGGAGAATCCGGATCATACAGGCCAATACCGATGAATTTGTCTTTACGCCGATCAAAAATGATGGCAAGGTCACCGGCTTTTCCGGATCCTTTAATTCGTTCAATTGCCCGGTCATACAACCAGGGGTGCCCACTTTTTAAGTGGCGTTCACCAACGGCGGTTAGTCTAGTTGCGAGTCGATTGACGCTCATTTAAAGCTCAACGCGGTTGCGGCCGATACTGTCGTAATAGAAGCCAAGTTCACGCATTTGCCCCAGGTTATAGAGGTTGCGACCGTCAAAGATGATGGGCGCTTTGAGGAGTTTCTTGATTACGTCGAAGGAAGGTGTTCTGAAGACTTGCCATTCGGTCATGATCGCCAGTGCGTCGGCTTCAATGAGCGCTTCGTATTGGTCTTCTACCAGCGTAATCCGATCGCCAAAGATGGCGTGGATGTTTTCCATGGCTTCGGGGTCAAAGGCGCGTACCTTTGCTCCGGCCTCTAACAGCTTTTCGATGGTGTAGATGGCTGGGGCTTCCCTGATGTCATCCGTATTGGGCTTGAAAGCCAAGCCCCAAATGCCAATTGTCTTTCCTTTGATATTATCGCCAAAGTAGGCCAATACCTTCTCGGCAATCCGCATTCTTTGGTTGGCATTGACGTTCATGACGTAGTTGAGGATTCGGAAGTCGTATTCGTTCTGATTCGCCGTCATGGCCAAGGCTTGTACGTCCTTTGGGAAACAACTTCCGCCGTAACCTACGCCCGGGAATAAGAAGCGCTTACCAATGCGACTATCACTACCCATGCCCCGGCGGACAGCGTCTACGTCGGCTCCGAGGATCTCACATAAATTGGCAATTTCATTCATGAAGGAAATCCGAGTTGCTAAATAGCTATTGGCGGCGTATTTAGTCATTTCGGCGCTGCGCTCATCCATCATAATGACGGGGTTGCCGCTGCGGACGAAAGGAGCGTATAATTGCTCCATTTTCTTGCGGGCAGCCTCACTATTGGTACCAACTACCACTCGATCGGGCTTCATGAAATCTTCAACGGCAACACCTTCCCGCAGGAATTCGGGGTTAGAGACGACATCGAAGAGGCTAGGATTCAGATTTTCGGCTAAAGCCGCAGCTACTTTTTCGCTGGTGCCAACGGGGACGGTACTCTTATCAACCACTACGGTATAGCGGGTGATCATAGTAGAAAGGTCACGGGCAACTGCCAGAATGTATGAAAGGTCAGCAGAGCCATCCTCCCCAGGAGGGGTAGGTAAGGCCAAGAAAATAATATCTGCATGGTCAACGGCCTCGTGCAAATTGGTGGTGAATTTTAGGCGATCTTGGCGGGTATTGCGTTCGAAAATCACCTCCAGGCCAGGCTCGTAAATGGGCACCTCTCCGTTGCGCATTCGATCCACTTTAGCGGCATCGATATCAACACAAAGTACTTCGTTGCCAGTCTCGGCAAAACACGTTCCGGTAACCAGGCCAACGTAACCAGTACCTACAACTGCGATCTTCATGGGGTTGTCAGTTTTATTTGGGAGTGCAAATATACAGCTTTTATCAGGCCTAGTTTAATGTTAGGAAGGATGAAAAAGTATGGTTTCTGGAATGCAATTTTAGCATCAGCGGAAGCGTATAAAAATAGCCCCCATCAATAAACCCTTGCGGGTGAAATGAGTCTATAATCTATAACCCATTTGCCATGAAATACAGTTTACTCATTCTTGCTTTAGTTATTGCCCAACTATTGCTTGGTCAGGAGACTTATTTTCCTCCTGACCACACCACTGGAGAATGGGAAACTATTGATCTCAGTTCGCTCAATTGGTCTGCGGATAGTATAACCGGCTTGTACAATTTTTTAGAAGAGGAGCAGACAAAAGCATTCTTAGTCTTAAAAGACGGAAAAATTGTCCTAGAACAATACTTCGGAACTTACCAGCAGGATAGTATCCATCCATGGTTCAGTGCGGGTAAGAGCTTGAGAGCCTTTCTAGTGGGGCAAGCACAAGAAGATGGTTTTTTAGACATCAACG
>JBCDGT010000569.1:0-3421 GCA_038750915.1 Bacteroidota bacterium | reverse complement strand
ACCGTATCCAGTTTTGGCCCTTGGAAAAAATAATAGTCCATCTCTCCACCATCGGCCCAGATCGTGGTTAGGCCATCTCCATCACTGTTGAAGTCGAAGTGGCTTTTGTAAGGATTGTCCAGGAATAAGCCGTAGGCCTGCCCTTGGCGCAACCCATAGTAAAAGGGGATCGAACGGTAATTTGTCTTCCGGTCTTTCCCGAAGGCGAAGGCGTCTTCGTTGTAGTTGGCCCAGTAGGTACCCTGTAAATCGGTATCCCAGCCCTTGTCGCCCAGGCCATAAATCGCCTCCTGTTTGTCCGTCTTTAGTTGGATGCGCACCTGCTCTAGCCCTTGCTTTAACGTAGTTCGGGCCGTGAAAGCGGTAGCATACTCGTGCAAGATTACCTTGGTGGCCTTATCCTGAATGGTCACCTTCCCGTCTGCTTTGGCGATATCGATCTTCAACGAATCGGTCGTCAAACTAAATACCGTTCTCCCTTTTTTGACGGCTATCTTAGTTGGACTTGGAGCGGATTTGGGGTCGCGTGCATAACTGAAGTCCCGACCGGCCGGGCCGTAAGTAATCCGGAAGCGAACGGTCCGCTCACTCCAGAATTCAAGGCGCAGGTTCGCTTTTCCTTCACTGATAATGTCGTAAGCCTGCTTACCATTTTCCAGTACCTCAGTGATTTTACCGAGCTGATGCAGGGAATAAACGTCGTCGTAACGAGAAGTCGTTGCCGTTTTGGTGTCCTGCGTAAGGTGGAGGGCTGGCGCGTATGCTTTGGGCTTAGGTACAGCCTTAACAACCTTCTTTTTTTTCAATTTTGCCATTACTAGGGGTATTCGCGGCCGCAAGGTAGCAAATTGGTGCTATTGGTCTTTTGGTCGGTTGTTGCTAAAATGGACTAACGGACCAAAAGACTAAAAGACCAATAGCACTAAGTCACTGCTTATTCAAGCCCCAGTCATAGTCCTTGAAGCCGATTTTCTTATCCGCCGGGATGGGCTCCGCTAGGTACTTGTTCAGATATGCCCGCAGGTCACCAAAGTCTTCGCCGTACCAATCGAATATTTTCGACACCTTGATGTCACCTTTGGTTTGATTATACGCGCTGTTGCGAATGAATTTCCTAGCGCTATTCTGCAACATGCTGTTCAGGTTAGCAGCGGTAAAGGCTTTATTAGGGATTGGCGGGCAAGAGGTAGCTGCACAGTTGACGGCGAAATGGATGCGAGCATCCTTGTATTTTGGGCGTAGGATATCGTGCTCGATGTTGTTGAGGCTATATTTTTTGCCACCAAGGTCGATCCATTTCACTTTCCAGGGGTCTCCGCCATCCAAGTCCATAATACTTTTGAGTGGGTAGTCATTGAGAATCCGCTTAATCGTAAAAGCATTATAGGCATTGATCCAGTAAGCCATGGCTTCCTGGCGGGACCACTCGGCGTTTGGTGACCCAGCGGAAAGACTAGCCAGGTAGGCATCTAGCTTAGCTTCCTCCCGTTTGAAACCCGCATAATTGACTTTTCCAGTACTTGTAACGTGGGTTTGAAGGAGACTGTTCCAAGGGCTATGGTCAGGTACTTGAATTAGAGTAGGGGGCGCCTTCAATGTGGGCGCGGTCGCAGGTACAGGGCTCGCAGTAGAAGCAGTGGGAGGTAGTAGGTTTTCCTCCTTAAACTGGGGAGCAGGTATTGCTTCGGTTTCGGGCTTAACCTCCTTACTGTTGGTATCTTTTGTTGGTTGTATGGCCGCAGATCTTGGCTTGGGAGTACTTCCTTCCTTAGCCTCAGTTGGGATACTTTTTTCTGGAGCGATCGTTACGGGATCTGTTTTTGGTACTTCCTCAGGGGCACCCTTAGCTTCGGGTAGGTCCTCCACTACCGTAGCTGAAGGTTCCTGGTTTACCGGTGCAGTAACGGAATTGTCTTCTATTACCGTAGGCGGAGGTGGTGCCTCAGCGGTGCAGGCCAGTAAAACGAAACTCAGAATAAGGGCTGGGACCAAGTAGATGCGCGACATGAAATGTTACTATTTACTGGGTGTAACGCAACTACGGCCACCTAAGGTTTGCGGATAAGACACTTCCGTCGGGAGGCGGCACTTCAACTTTCAGGTTTTTAGGTAACTTCTCTTCCCTAAAAGCTTGTTCAGTCTCTGCAATACAATTATCTTTGCGCCCCACAAACGGAGGAATGGCAGAGCGGTTTAATGCACCGGTCTTGAAAACCGACGTAGTGAAAGCTACCGGGGGTTCGAATCCCTCTTCCTCCGCCCAGTACGGGAGCCCGGCTGATTTACTTCAGTCGGGCTTTTTTTGTGGTGTGCTTGGCGATGTCCCTTTCCACCTAATGGGATACATTTTGCTGCTTCTGCCTTCTTTGGAAGCTTAAGTTTATTTGCTAATAATTAAGCTAAAAAAGGTTGAAGGAACTTCTCTTCAGGTAAGGTCGTTAACGGTTCGCCACTTTGTTATGGTGAATACTACCACCTCATTAGTTTTTAGCCTAGATGATTCAACTAATCGACGATAATTTTAACCAACGTGTGGGGCGAATTCCCGGCTTTACGTCAGGCATGCAGGTGTACGAAACACCCAACCTCACTTACGTAGATAGTAACCTACCCAGCGATACCTTCAACCTGATCCATCTGAAAAATGGTACGGCATTAACCGAACTTGAGCTTGCCACCGCCCTGGATCATTACCGCAGTCGGCAATTGCCCTTCTGCTTTTGGACAAACGAGGAACAGCTTGCGCCTACAGTAGATAAACTGAAACAAAGTGGCCTCCAACTACAAGAGGAAGGATTGGGCATGTTTCTGGACCTAGCAGAGTACCAACACATCACGGAAGAACAACATCGTTTTATTGGCCAAGTAGCTAATCCTGCTGAAATATCGGACTACGCTCAAGTGATTGCCGAGAACTGGACCCCGCCCGATCAGAATGTCCTTAGCTATTATCGTAAGTCCGCTGAGCACTTTCTTGCTCAAGAAAATCAAATTTCTTTGCTGATTTATCGCCAAGAAGATGTACCGGTAGGCACTTTAGAGTTTTTTCCCAGCAACGAAGAAGTGGTGGGGATTTATGGAGTCTCCACTAAAGCGGCGTTTCGTCGGCAAGGCATTGCTTCGGCCTTGATGTCCAAGGCCCTAAATACAGCCAAAACCCAAGGCTTCCGGCAGGTAGTGCTGTTAGCAAGCGAAGCTGGGGCAAGTGTTTACCGTAAGTACGGCTTTAAGGCCTTAACCAAGTATTATGAATACGTTTAAGCCAAAGGACCAGTAATTAGCACTTAAGAAGAACTCTTTTATGAGGGGGATTTAGCCACTTTTACCACACTATTAGACATTTTTAGCGTCAATTTCTCTCCAACGTAGTGAGTTCGTTTCACGGCTGCCTCCGACGGTAAGAGCGGGGAAAGCAAAATGT
>JBCDGT010000568.1:0-3431 GCA_038750915.1 Bacteroidota bacterium | reverse complement strand
TCGATCTATGCTTTTCAAAAACTTGCTTTGCACCTGCGCCTGCGCCCTGTTGTGCTCCATCTGTCTGAACGCCCAACAGTTCAAGGCCTTATTGATCACGGAAACCGTCGGCTGGCAGCACGAGAGTACTTTTGCCGCTATTCCTGCCATGCACAAACTGGCTGCTCGCCACGATTTTAAATTGGACCACAAACAGCGGGCCGTTCCTCTTTCCGACGCCCAGCTGAAAAATTACGATGTGATCATCATGGTGAACACCACTGGCGACATCTTTAAGGAAGAGGAGCAAGAAGCATTCAAACGATTCATCCAATCCGGCAAAGGCTGGGTGGGCGTACACGCCGCTTCGGATACGGAGTACGACTGGAAATGGTACACTGATATGGTAGGTCACATGTTCAAAATTCATCCCCACGTACAGACCGCCATGCTCGATGTACACGACAACACCTTCCCCGGCCTAAACACCTGGCCCAAACGAATGATATGGACCGACGAGTACTATGAGTACAAAGATGGCAGCAAAAAACCTGGCTTCAACTACCTACTCACCGTTGATGAATCCACCTACGCCCCCGAAGCACAATGGGGCGACAACATCGGCAAAGGCCACGGCGATTTCCACCCCATGAGCTGGTACCATAACTACGATGGCGGCCGTGCTTTCTACACTAATCTTGGACATGTTCCCGCCGTCTTCGAAGATCCAAATTTTCTCACCCACGTGTACGGAGGGATTTATTGGGCGGTAACGGGGAGTAAGTAGGAGCTAGGGAGCTAAAAATAGTATTTCCTAACTTTCTTGCTCCCTAGCCACTAGGCCCCTAATTCCTAAATTCCTATCTTTCCGGTAAGCTACGTATGGAAATGAGTAAAAACCACGACCTTGACGATCTAGACCGCAAAATTCTTGCCTTGCTGATGGAGAACGCTAAACGGCCATATACCGAGTTAGCGACTAAATTGTTTGTATCTGGTGGAACGATCCACGTGCGGATGAATAAACTCATTGCGGCAGGAATCGTAAAAGGGCAAACACTGACCGTCGATCCCACCAAATTAGGCTACGACATTACGGCCTTCCTCGGGATTTTCCTCAAGAGCAGCGGTGATTACCAGTCCGCCACCGCCTACCTACGCAACATCCAAGAAATCGTATCTGCTCATTATCTAACGGGTGGTTACAGCATCTTTCTAAAAGTTGTTTGTCGGGATACCGACCATTTAAGGGATGTGCTGGCCCGCATCCAAGGCTACGAAGGTATCCAAAGAACGGAAACCTTTATCTCCTTAGAGGAAAGCATCAGCCGTCCGGTACAAGTCGTTTCCCCGGAGGAATTAGAAGAGTTATTGGACTAAGGCTCCCTGCTTTTATGCATAGGAGAAGCATTCTTGCCCACTCGTCAGCGAAAACGACACCTCCAATGAAAATCGCTGTTACATTCTAGGTTCATCAGTAGATATTTTATCATCAGAGGTATCTTACGGCCAGGCGAAGCCGGACGAAAGTCCCTCCGATGTATAAAATAACGAAGCAAAAGACTAGATGAAACTACTTCGACTCCTCCCCTTCCTCCTCCTAACGGCATGCCAGGGTGATCCGGAATCCGGAAATCAGGCAGATCTGCTCGTATTCAATGCTAAAATCTGGACCGGGGTTAACTGCCCCGGCGTGGAGAATCCCGCAGCGGACGATTACTGCGCTACCGCCATGATCGTTGGTCCGGATGGCCAAGTAATGGCGGTTGGTAATGATCCAGAGGAATGGTCGCAGCAACTCGGTGAGGAAACCCGACGGGTAGACGCTAAGGGAAAGTTTCTGATGCCTGGCTTTATCGAAGGTCACGCCCACTTCAGTGGGTTGGGAAGTAGCCTGCGCAACCTGAATTTCTTACGCTCAAAAAGTTGGGACGAAATTGTTGCTATGGTGGCTGAGCGTGCTAAAATTACCCCGAAAGACATTTGGATTTCCGGCCGGGGCTGGCACCAAGAAAAATGGGACAAGCCCCACGATCACAGTGTCGGTGGCTACCCTATTCACGATGAACTTAGTCGTTTGACGAGTGAGAATCCCGTGGTGCTGCGCCACGCGAGCGGCCACGCCCTTTTCGCCAATGAAAAGGCGATGGAAATTGCCGGAGTGAATCGGGAAACTCCCGATCCGCGGGGCGGCCGCGTCCTGCGGGATGCGAGTGGTGACCCTACCGGAGTCTTCGAAGAACGCGCCATGGACCTCATCACAGATGCCTACCAAAATTTCGTGCAGACCATGACGCCAGAATCCCGCAAAGAAGAATGGCTGGCGGGCATTAGGGCAGCCCAGGAAGAATGTCTAAAAAAGGGGATCACCAGCTTCCAGGATGCTGGCACCAAGTACCGCGAATTTGACTGGTACAAAGAACTGGACGAAGCCGACAGCTTACGCCTCAATCTCTGGGTCATGATCCGCCATTCCTACAACGAGATGGTCGATAATATGGACGAGCTTCCTCATTATGGTAATCGCTTCACCTGCGCAGCCATCAAGACGGAACTGGACGGGGCACTCGGCAGCTACGGGGCATGGCTCATCGAACCTTATTTTGACAACCCCGGTTTCGTAGGGCAAAACACCACCCTGGTAGAAACGATGGACAGCATCGCCCAACTAGCTTATCAACACAACATGCAGCTGTGCGTCCACGCCATTGGCGACCGCGCCAATCGGGAAACCCTGAACGTGATGGCACAATACGTAAAGCCCGGCGACGATCGGCGCTGGCGCATTGAGCACAGCCAGCACATCGACCCCACCGACATTCCTCGTTTCGCCGAATTGGGCGTGATCGCCAGCATGCAAGGCATTCATTGTACTTCCGATGCACTCTTTGCCGAAACCCGTCTCGGTACCGAGCGCGCCCGCGCCGGCGCCTACCCTTGGCGCAGCCTCCTGGATGCCGGCGCGGTTGTCACCAACGGTACGGATGCTCCAGTAGAAGACGTTGACCCCATCGAAAGCTTTTACGCCAGCGTCACTCGTAAGCGCGCCGATGGCAAAGCCGAGTTCTTCCCCGAACAGGCCATGACTCGCACCGAAGCCCTGCATAGTTACACCGCCGCGCCTGCCTTTGCTGCCTTTCAGGAAGATCGCCTGGGTACGCTGGCGCCCGGGATGGATGCCGATTTCGTCCTCCTTTCAAATAACCTCATGAGCTGTCCCGAAACGGATATCCTGAACACTAAGGTGTTAGAAACCTGGGTTGCAGGAAAACGGGAGATTTAAATTTTGCCGCTAGGCATACATCCGGAATTGCACGTTGAACGAACAACATTGGCACCGCAATCAGTACCAGGTGGCGCGATCGCAGGTGCAATGTTTGTTACAAGTCCTTTCGTCGGCAAGACGCCTTGGTTCGTCGACCAAAATTGTGGCCTTGCTGCAACTCCCCGAT
>JBCDGT010000567.1:0-3439 GCA_038750915.1 Bacteroidota bacterium | reverse complement strand
TTTTAAGAAAGCTATATCAGACACCTGTACGTTAAAAAGCCGAACTGCATTTCGGCAGTCCGGCTTGGGTTCGTTTGCTGGTCCTTTGTGGATTTAGATTAGTCTTTTACTTCTGCAGGGCCATAAAATTCGTACAAGGGCTCCCGACTAGCAAAGGCACTATAGGAAGAGTCAGTAGGACTTTTTACAACCATCATTTGGCTGTTTTTGCCCATAAGACCGTAGTATTTTTTCTTGTCCTTAAGGCCTTCTTCAGTCGTAAGTACCATCTCAATCATCCTCAAGGCCTCGGGTCGTTCCTCTCGCTCTAGGCTGCTAAATTTGGGAATCTCAAGCAAGACGAGGAGCTTATCATCAACTACTTTAGTGAGGTATTTGAATTGCTGGGGTTCGAGCTCCTCATTGACAAAGTCGTTGAGAAAGGCGCTAATGACGTAAGAGGTGGAGTCTTTACTCTCCTCGGGTTGATACATCATCCTGCTAATGTCAGCTTCGAGCAATTCATCCCTTGGGTCGTGGTATCGAAAGGTTTCGAAAAGGGTAGTAGATAGGAAGATAGCGCCAACGATCATCAAGCCTGCCCAATTCCATGTAGGCGACTTTACTCTGCCACGAAGTTCCGAATTGATGGCATGTAGTTTTTCCGAGTAATCGCTACTATCGTAGGTCCGTTTGCAGTGGGTACACTCACAAACGGACTTTTTACCAATGGGAAATAGTGGAATCCAGAATACGTGAGCATAACGTCCAAAGAAAGACATTTGCTGAGTATGCTCTTGACTACAATACGGGCAGGGAAGGTTCTTTAACTGGAAAGTGTTCAAGTGGGTGGCTCGAGAACCATAAATTATCATTAGGTAGGTGGTTTGTTAAAAGTAGCTTAGGTTGGTGAGTGTAAGGTACAATAATCCGTGTATACCTTGTTAATAATCTCCAAACCATAAGGACATTTCTGGGTCTCCGGATCGGTAATCAGTAGTTATTTCTTCTCCACTAGCAATCAGCCTCAGGGCACTGAAGCGAATTTGTTCGAACCCATAGACCATTTCGAAGGCGGCATTGGCTTGCTCTGAATGATTGTAGAGGGAACCTAAACCTAGCGCGATGGCCGCCTGGTCGCCGTCCCACTGGAAATAGTAATCGTGCAGGCGGGTTTTATCTAACAGCTTACGATCTTTGGAGGATAATAAAATAATGGGGGCTAACTTGATAATACTATCTGCGGGAATTTCCTGAGACGTAAACACCCCACGCCCGCCCAGGGAGCTAGGCGCTACGTAAAGATGAGGTAAGGCGAGCATCAAGGAATCTTTAAGAATTGGGATGATGGATATCCTTCAAGTTAAGCCAAAAGCCGGTTTTCAGAGCCCTAACCGGTTGATGGCCTCCCAGATCAGGCTGGATTCGTAGCCTCGGCGGAACATATAATCGGCCAGTTTCCTTCGCTTCAAGTATGGATGCAGGCCTTTCTTTTCCAGGCGGTCTCGGCGTAGTAGCTCTTCTTCGAGCACTTGGAGATAATCTTCCTCCTCAATTTCCGTCATGGCTTTCTTGATGCAGTAAGCCGATAATTGCCGCTGTCGTAGCTCTCGGGTAATTTTTTGCCGCCCCCAACGCTTCATCTTAAACTTGCCCCGAGCGAAGCTGCGGGCAAACCGCTCCTCATCCAGAAACTTTTCTCGGATCAGTTCACAGATGACTTCCTCCGCACCCTCACCTCCGTACCCTAAATCACGCAACTTTTGTCGCGCTTCCTGATGGCAACGATCTTGGTAAGCACAATAATGCTGTAAGGCCTCCAGCGCCTGCTCAAAAGTATAGGCTACGGGCTTGGATTTACTTGTGCTTAAATGTTTCATGTGTTGCAAATATAAACAAAAATGTAGTGTTGGTCCGCTACGTAACTTGCTTATTGAGGGACGTATCTTTTTTCTTAATTTCCCGTCAGAATCATGAATGGAGACAAAAAGACCCATTCATTTCATCAACAATTCCATTAAAATCATACCACACACATGGATTTAGAACAGTACTTAGGAGAAGATTACATGACCACGCTGACCTCCTGGGGGGGTAAGGTGCTGAGCGCCATCGTTGTTCTTATCATCGGTTTTTGGATTGCCAACCGGTTAGCCAAATTCGTTAATAATCGCTTGGCTAAATCAGGGATGGACGCTACCGTGCAGCCATTCATTCGTTCCCTTGTTGGTACGGGGCTTAAAATCCTAGTCGTGCTGGCGGCCGCCAGTATGGTGGGTATCGAAACTACTAGCTTCGTTGCTATTCTTGGCGCACTAGCTTTCGCTATCGGCTTAGCGTTACAGGGTACTTTGGGCCACTTCGCCAGTGGAGTACTGTTGTTGTTTTTCCGTCCTTACAAAGTAGGAGATCTAGTAACCATTGGCGGTGGAGAAACTGGTACGGTTGTTGAGCTCCAAATCTTCAATACCATCCTCGCTACCTTGGATAATAAGCGCGTAATCGTACCTAACGGTACCGTTACCAGTAATGTAATCACTAACATCAGCGGTCAGGGCAACATCGGGGTGGAACTTACTTACGGCATTGGCTACAATGATAGCATCGATAAGGCTCGGGAGGTCATCCTGGCCGTCGGGAAAGAATGTCCCTGGATTTTGGACGACCCTGAGCAGGGGGTTGTTGTTGCGTCACACGGTGATAGTTCCGTGAACTTAGCTACCCGCCCCTTCTGTAAGAGCGAGCACTACTGGGATACCTTCTTCTACATGCAGGAGAACGTGAAGAAAGCCTTTGATCGTGAAGGCATCAGCATCCCATTCCCACAACGCGATGTGCACATGATCAACGACTAGGGTTTAGACGGCTTTAGGCCTTTTAGACGCTTCGCTTTTAGACGTGCTGCGCACTTTTAGGAACTAGGGAGCTAGGAACTAGAAGTGGGTAGCACGTCTGCTAGGTTATGGAGCTGTCGTGCTACCCACTACAAGCACGAAGTGCGTCTACAAGATCGCCCAGCGATCGTCTACAAGGCCCGAGGCCGTCTACAATACGCGGCGGTAGCCGCGCTACTAGCTAAAATGCCGTACCATCCGTACTTCCTCTTCGGTGAGGAAGCGATAAAAACCTCTGGGGAGGTTTTTTTTCGTTAGGCCCGCTAGGTACACTCGGTCGAGGCGTTCGACGGTATACCCCAAGTGTTCGAAGGCCCGGCGTACGATGCGATTGCGGCCTACGTGAATCTGGAGGGCGACCGTCATTTTATCGCCTGTTTTAGCGTAGCGGACCCAATCTACCGCAAAGGGACCGTCGTCGAGGTCGTAACCATGCTCCATTTCCGCCAGGCTGGTGGCGGAGAAAGGCTTATCGAGGGTAGCGTGGTAGATTTTACTGACTTGGTGGCTGGGGTGGGTAAGCCTTTTGGCCGTATCGCCGTCATTAGTAATCAAGAGTAAGCCGG
>JBCDGT010000566.1:0-3440 GCA_038750915.1 Bacteroidota bacterium | reverse complement strand
CTACAACCTTCAAACAGTATTCATGTCTTCTGATTTCATTGGTGCTTATCCTTCCGTAGACGACCTGCGGCGCAAAGCCCGCAAACGAATCCCTCGTTTTGCCTTTGAGTACTTGGATGGTGGCTGTAACGAAGACGTCAATCTGCACCGGAATACGGAGGACCTCCGGAAAGTGCAGCTTTTACCTCACTACCTACGCGATTTCAACGGTTCCTCTACGAAAACGGAACTCTTCGGAGTTGAATACGCTGCACCAGTTGGGGTGGCACCGGTAGGTTTGCAAGGGCTGATGTGGCCAAAAGCGCCAGAAATCCTAGCCAGGGCGGCCATAAAACACAACATTCCCTTTTGCCTTAGTACGGTTACTACCAGCAGCATTGAAACTATTGGTAAAATCACCGACGGTAAGGCCTGGTTCCAGCTCTACCACCCCGCCGAAGACAGCCTCCGGGACGACATCCTCAAACGCGCCCACAATGCGGGTGTTCCTGTACTCGTCATCCTCTGCGACGTCCCTACTTTCGGCTACCGCCCGCGGGACATCCGCAATGGCCTGGCTATGCCACCAAAAATGTCCATCAGCAACTTTATCCAAATCTTCAAGCGGCCCAACTGGGCGCTACGGACCCTTTTCAACGGCCAGCCAGAATTCGAAACCCTCAAGCCATATATGCCCAAAGGTTTGGATATTGCTCAGCTGGGGAAGTTCATGGACCAAACCTTCTCTGGCCGGCTGAACGCTGAAAAAATCAAACCGATCCGAGATAGGTGGAAAGGTAAGATCGTCTTGAAGGGGGTAGCAAACGAAGCCGATGCTGCCGAGGCGATCCGCCTCGGGCTAGACGGACTCATCGTTTCCAACCACGGTGGCCGGCAGTTGGATGCAGGCGAGGCAAGCATTCATCCACTAACCCGTATCGCTAAAAAATACGGTGACCAAATTGTGGTGATGCAAGACAGCGGCCTGCGCTCCGGCCCGGACATAGCCCGCTCGATCGCTAGCGGCGCTAAGTTTACCTGGATGGGGCGCTCCTTCATGTACGGCACTGCCGCCCTGGGCGCTAAAGGAGGCAACCACACGATCGCCATGCTAAAAATGCAATTGCAGCAAGTAATGGAACAACTCTGCTGTGAAAGGGTGGAAGATTTGCCGAGCCATTTGATTCGCGACAATTAAAGCGGAGGAGCTCCAGCTTACAAAACACCTGCGGCCGCGCCCTTTGCTATCAACTACCAAACTACTAACCACACACCCACCAGATCATGCTACAAAACGTAACGGAAGAAGAATTAATGGAGGATACCGGCGGCGGCGAATTCGAACGTGAGCCAGTTCCTGCCTCCAAGTGGAAAGGCTGGGTCAGCTTCCTGGGTATGTACGCCGGAGAGCACGCTGCGGGTACTGAGTTCATGATTGGCCCGCTATTCCTGACCGCTGGGGTAAGTGCCTTCGACCTCATCGTCGGCTTGCTGCTCGGCAACCTGCTGGCGGTACTGAGTTGGCGGTTCCTGACGGCCGAAATCGCCGTCAAGAACCGTCTTACTCTTTACTTCCAGTTGGAAAAGATCAGTGGGGCCACCCTAGTCAAGTTTTACAACGTCGCCAATGGCGTACTATTTTGCTTCCTGGCCGGCTCGATGATTACCGTTTCTGCTACGGCGGTTGGAGTACCATTGGGCATGGAGATGCCCCAATTGACGGACACCTTGCCCAACGGTGTCACCTACGTCATTATCGTCCTGGTTATCGGTGCCGTTATCGCACTTATTGCAGCTAGGGGCTATGATACCGTTTCCAAAGCAGCCAACTGGATGAGCCCCATCATCGTACTCGCCTTTCTAGCTTGCGGTATCGTGGCCCTGGGCCAACTCGGGGTAGGCAGCTTTGCTGAGTTTTGGGCTATCTGGGGAGAAGGGAGTGAGCCCTTCCCAGGCCAAATCAAGTATACTTTCTGGCACGTAGTCATATGGAGTTGGTTTGCTAATGCGGCCATGCACGTCGGGATGTCAGATTTATCTGTTTTCCGCTTCGCGAAAAAAGCCAGCTCGGGTTGGACAACTGCGGCTGGTATGTACGTCGGCCATTATATGGCCTGGATTGCCGCCGCTCTCCTCTACGCTGTTTACCTACAAAGCCCCGAAGCCCAAACCATGCTTGGAAACGGAGAGGCTCCTCCCGTAGCCCCAGGGCCATTGGCTTACAATGCCATCGGCTGGTTCGGCATCATTGCCGTCGTTCTAGCCGGTTGGACAACTGCCAACCCCACCATCTACCGCGCTGGTCTGGCCTTCCAAACCCTCTTGCCCAAGGCATCGACTTTCTGGGTCACAATCATCGCTGGTGGTCTGGCAACCATTGCCGGACTTTTCCCTGCCTTCGCCATGAAATTATTGGGCTTCGTCGCTTTCTATGGCTTCGTCCTCGCCCCCTTCGGTGCTATCATCGTCTTCGAGCACTTCTTCCACCGCCATGCGGGGATCACGCCCAATTATGCGGAGGTAGCGGGCATCAAATTCAACCCGGCGGTGCTCTGGGCCTGGGCCATCAGTTTCGGTCTCTTCTACTTCCTATCCTGGCAGTTCGATATCTTCCTCTCCTTCGTTACCCTACCGGCGTGGTTGCTCTGTGGAGCGCTGTTTCTGTTCCTCAGCAAACGCTGGCAGGTAGTAGCGTAGATTAATCATCATTTTGCGCGGCCGCAGGTGTCCACCGAGCTCGCCGAGCGTGTGCCATGTTCGGTTCAGGCACGCTCCGCGTGCGGTTCGCACCTTGAAGGTGCTTAGGTCGATTAGTTTAAAAAAACGAGCCACCCCCGTAGCAACGGAGGTGGCTTGTACTGGGAGCTTAATCCAAGAAAGGATTAGGCGTTAGGGAAAGGAATAACAAGTTCCTGGCCGGGGAAGATCTTGTTAGGATCATCAAGGGTGTCGGAGTTGGCGGCGAAGATGGCCTTATAAGCCATAACGTCACCGAGGTAATCTTTGGCGATCAGGGAAAGGCTTTCTCCTTTCTCTACAGTATGCTTGGCGTAGATGGCCGTGTTGCGCACCTGGATGTCAGCTTCGATGTCAAATGGGTTTTCACCACCGACGCGCTTGATCTCATCCCACATCAGGTCTTTTTCACGCTGGTATTCTACGGTTCCACCGATGCGGAGGCGTCCGTCGGCTTCTTCGACGTAGCCGTCGGTAGCATTAAATTTTTCGCCCATGTTGAGGACGCTGCGGTACTTGTCTTGCAGACTCATAGTCGTAGTTTAGTTGGTTTGGTAATATTGACGAAGAAGTTCGCCAAAAGTAACAATCAACAAGGTAGGCGGTCGTCACCAATTTTTACTCGTTTAGGTCAATATTTTCCTCTACTTCCCAATTAGCCCTCAGTGCTTCAATCTCAAAACGACGTACCTGTTCCGGTTGGCGGGAGCGGAGAAAGTCGCCCG
>JBCDGT010000565.1:0-3447 GCA_038750915.1 Bacteroidota bacterium | reverse complement strand
GTTCCCCCTTCACTCCCGCTGACGAAACTTTGCCTCCCGTTGTGAGGATATGACTTATTTTTTTGAGCATTTTGGTTTACGTCTGAAATCCCTCTCCAAAAGAGGAGGCCACAACTTTTAGGCTCACATCCATTCATTATTGACGGCCAATCGGCACCAAACTCATCTCTTTGGGGTGCCGCTACTAAGCGGCTAATATATCCTCCCAACTTGTTGTAATGCAGGGACTTTTATAATCCTGGCGTAGGGGTATGGATGGTCGCTCCGCAGGCAACAAAGTAGACTGTCGACCGCTTCAGCCTTATACTATTTAATGTCATCAATTTTTGCCATTACCGTACTGTTTCGTTGGTGAATTCGATGGTCTTTAAGCAAGTTGTCCCGCGGTAGATTTTGCGGTACTAAGCCATACTTCCAGGAGATGCTTTGTTGAAGTTTCGTCTTTTGTGCAATATTTTCACCAACCGCTTAACACTCACCCCATCCTTCCCCTTCAATATTGAAGAATTTTTTTCGATGCTCCAGCCCCCAGCGATAAAGCTCACGCATAACCGACTCACAGGTTCTGCCGTAGGCGGTGATGCTGTAGGTTACTTTTATCGGGTGGGTGGTACTTACCGTCCTGGTGATTAGCATACTTTTCTCAAGAAACTTCAATTCCTTGGATAGCATCTTTGGAGTAATACCCTCGACAATCCTTTCCAGTTCTTTAAAGCCACAGCTTTCGTAAAAATTCAGTGCTGTAATAATAGGAATCTTCCATTTACCACTGAAAACTTCTAGAGCATCTCTTATGGGTAACATGTAATTGCCAAAGTGTTCCTTCATCGGAATTTTTACCTCTTTCTCCTCCTTGTTTGACATGTAACTATCCTTTTGTATACTACTATATTTAGTATACCTGCTTTCGAAAGTAAAGCAGCCTGCCTATGTTTACCAAACAAACATGGCAAGATGAAAAAAAGAGATTCAATTATTTATAAGATCGTAACTGGTATATTTAGCTTGATGCTTCTTGCTGGAGCAGTTACTTATTTCGTTCAGTACGATATGGTAGCTGAAATGTTCACTAGTTTAGGTGTTCCTACTGAGATAATATATCCCTTGGCGATTGCCAAAATACTTGGCATTATTGCCATCTGGTTTGTGAAAAATCCAGTAATTAAGAACTTAGCCTACCTGGGGTTTGCCATCGATCTTGTTAGTGCCATAATTGCTCACTTGAATGCGGGTGATGGCGGCGCCATAGGCCCCACCATTCCACTGATATTGCTAGCCATCTCTTACTGGTATTACCGGAAGTTAAATGTTACAGTGGCATGATCCTAAGCATCCTTTAGTCATCCTCACCTCTTTGGTAGTAGAGGCGCTTTTTGGTTATCGACTACCCCTTGAAACAGCCATAATATCCTCATTGATAACATCAAGGAATTGCTGTAGGAGGGAGGATTCGGGGAATGGTACATAAAATGCCCAATTCGAACTTCAACCGTTTTATTACATAGTTCGAACTTTTCTTTGCACACGTTCGACGAGCTCAGTGACCACCTGCGGCCGCGCAAAAAAGCACCTCCCCACCAAGGTAGAGAAGTGCTGCTTACAGTTATTACAAAGTCTTTTGGTGAAAGGAGCTAAGAGGAATTTCTTCCTTTACTTCAGGCTCTGTTCGCTGCGTGGCTACCTACGGTGATTTAACGGTCTCACGAGCGGTAGCGAGCAAAGCTGTCTCCCCTCTCCGCTGGAGAGGGGCGGGGGAGAGCTTCCTACAACTTCACCAACCTTCTACTCACGACGGTAACGCCGGCCTGCAAGCGTACGAGGTAGGCGCCCGCAGGATAGGCACTCAGGTCCAAATCGAACTGGTGTTCGCCGGCGGGAAGGGTACGCTCGAAGATGGTTTGGAGGTGGCGGCCGGAAACGTCACTCACACTCAAGGCGGTGGCGCCGCCGTCGATATCGAAGCGGATGCGAGCCACGTTGGCCGTGGGGTTGGGCCAGAGCTGGACTTGGAGGTCCTGAATGACTTCCTCATTCGTGCTGGTAGTATCCGCACAACTTTCTAGTATGGGCAGATGGACGTAGTCGTGGCCGAGTACGGATTTCACTTGGGCCGGCTCGAGTTCGAACCAGTCTTCGAAGACGGTACCGTAGATATCGCGGAAGTCGTATTGCATAGCCACCCCTTCATTGGCCGCTGCGTCGGGGCTGATCTCGGGGTTTTCGCCGAGGGTGCCGCCCTTGACGCAACTGCCCATCAGGAAGAGCGGTGCTGCGGTACCGTGGTCGGAGCCGAGGCTTTCGTTGGAGCGGATGCGACGGCCAAACTCGGAGAAGGTCATGGAGAGTACGCGCTTCTCCAGCCCTTGCGCCTTGAGATCGGCGTGGAAGGCGGCCAGGGCATCTCCGAGGGTTAGCATGAGCTGGGTGTACTGACCGAGCATGGGGTTATCGGTAACCTGTCCGGCGTGGGTATCGAAGCCACCGAGGCTGACCACATAGACGTTGGTCTTCAGGCCACCACTGATCATGTACGCCACGTTTTTTAGCTGGGTCGCAAAGCGGGTGTCTGGGTAATCAACCAGGCTTTCGCCCTGTTCGGCGAACTCTTGCACGACCTCCCCGTAGGCGTTGGCCTGGACAATGCTCGTCCGCATGAAACCTAGCTCATCTCCGTAAGGGTCGTCGGGTAGCGGGGTATCGTCACCTCCGGCCAGCGCCAGGAGGTTGAAAGGGTTGTTAATGGCCATGCTGAAATTGGTCCCTATCCCCTGGCAGGTCTGGGTGACCTGATTGCCGATGGCAATTGCGAAAGGGTGCGGGTTATCTGCATTGGGGTAGTCCGCAGGAAATTCGGGATGGACATCCTGGTAGTTACGCCCCAGCCAGCCGGTAGTGACCACCTCCGTAGCACTGGAAGCGGAGGTCCAGATATCCGTAGAGCGGAAGTGCGAGCGGTTCTGGTCGGGGTAGGAGACACTCTGTACGGCCATCATTTTACCCTCTTGGTATAATTGGTGCATACCAGAGGCCGCTGGGTGGAAGGCGAGCTTAGTGTCTACTTTGAGCAGGCGGTCTTCCGGAATCATGAGGTTGGGCCGGACGGCCATCAGGTTATCGTACTGATCCAGGGGAACCAGCGTGCTAAGGCCATCGTTACCTCCGTTGAGCTGGACGAGTACAAGTACCCGGTCCGAATCGGGATTAACCAAAGATTTTAGGGTGCGCGCTAAACTGGCGCTAAGGGGATTGTTAGCAACTAAGGGGAGGCTTAGAGCACCGCCCGTGCGTAAGAAATTTCGGCGATTCATTTTTTATGAATTGCACCTTCTTCGGAGCGCTTTAGCTCCTAGGAGGGCGGATGATTTAAACGAGTTGAAATTCGGCGAGACTGAAGATGGCCCGGAAGAGGTCCCGCAGCTTAGCTTCTACGCTGGCCTTGAGGTCTCC
>JBCDGT010000564.1:0-3449 GCA_038750915.1 Bacteroidota bacterium | reverse complement strand
CTTCGGCCACAACCTCGTCCCCATCCGTACCCCCAATTACCCGCAACACAATTGGGCTTTTCTCGCCGACTAATTCAAAACGGTCGTCCCCGTCCAATGCATAAATAATGACTTCAGTGGTCTCACTGAAGTGAAAGATGCGGTCGAAGTATTTTTCATCGGCTCTCCCTTCTTTATCCGCATCGAATAGTTGTACGTGTAAATCTCCGTTTGCCAAGCCCGTAGCTCGAATCACATCATCTTTCTCCGTTGCTAAAACATTAACCTCCTCGGCCAGCACTTCGTAATAGGCTTCGGCAAAGGATTCTAGTTGGGTGAGGCGTTGCTTCAGCTTTTCACCAATTTTTTCTCGCTCCAGGCTGTATGCTTTCACTTCTACAGGAAAACGTTCCATGGCCTGGTCGATCAATTCTTCCGTTAAGTTTTTCTGAATGAACCGGGCTTCGGCGAGCATTTCTTCCCGGGTGATCTGATTAAGAAATACTCGGTCGTTCCATTTCCCGTTCATAGACCGCCATTTGGCCTTATCTAGCTCTCCGGTAAAGGGCCGTAGTTTACGGGCCTCAGCAACAAACATCCGTGCCAGTCCAATGAGGGCCCCATCAAAATCCGCGAAAACTTGGTCGCGATCCCGCGCCACGGGTACGTAGCGGGTACGCCCGTCTTCCTCTGCAAAAGCTGCCCAGCGCCACTGGTCCCGGTGGCGGTCCCAGTCACCGATCAATAAATCAAAGAGACGAGCTCGAGCGAAGTTGTTCTGATCAGCGTAGTGCTTCCAGCTCTTGGTCACCATTTCTCGGGCATCGGAGTTGCTGATGATGTTTTTGCTTCCCCCAAAGTAGGGGGTCCCGCTCCAATCTTCGTCGGGGCGCTGTTCTAGCCAGTACATCTCGCCGCCAAAATTGGTGTTGAATTGTCCGAGCGCTTTCTGCTTAGGTACGTAGTAAAGGTAGGGGTCGGCCCCCAGCAAGCCTAATTCGCGTTGCATGGGGGGCAAGGTCAGGGGAGCGTAGGGGTGAATAGCAGTGAACTGATCCCTAGTCAAGTCAGCAGCAAAGGATTCTTCCAGCAAGCTGGGTAGCATTTGTGCAGGGTTCTTACGTACTGAGCGCATCTGGTAAAGGTGGCCATCCGCGCCTGCGGTATGCAAACTCATGGTTGACATCCCGCCACCACGACGGTAAGGGCGCAGGCCACCGGCAAAAGTATCGATCTGCAACACCGGCACTTCAATCGGGGTATAATACAAAGGGCGGTAATGCTTACCGAAAGCCCCTTCGTAAAATTTGCTTTTGTCCTGTACCTCCGTCCCGTAGATGGACGATTTCACCAAACGCTCGTTAATTACTTCCGTAGGGGCTTCTTCGATCCCCTCGTCCTGAGGTTCGTGCCGGTCCTCAATAATCCGCCGGTAAAAAACGGTTTTTTCGCTACCGTCGGCTGCCACAGTATAAAATCCAAGGTAGACCTCACCACTATCGTAAAAGTCCAGCCGGCTATAGCCCACTTCTCCGTACACAAAGTTCGCATCATTACCACCACGGGCGGGCCCGCGTACGCTACCCGAACCGGCGATGACCTGCATGTACTCCCCCTCGTGGGTCAGCATCATGTTATGCTCGTGGCCGCTAACGAAAATGACGTTAATTTCATCATCGATTCCCGCCTTGGTTTTATTAACAAATTGCTGGTACAGCAGGCTGTTAACGTCGTTCGGACCACCACCAACTGCCTGAATACCACGAATAACGGACCCTACCAACGGAAGTGGTAGATAAGCTCCGGGAATGACGTCAGCCAGGGGAAAAAGGTGTTGGCTGATACTGTACTGCCCCCCGCGGTTTCCATTACTTTGTAGCGGGTGATGCAACATCACTATTTTCACCTGATCCCGGTACCCTTTGATTTCATCGGCCAAAGCCAAAGACATGGCGTGGCGGTTGCGGAAGTCACAACCTTCACTAACTTCTTCGTCGCGGCTCCAATCCCCAAGGTACCAAGCGGTGTTTACCCCCACCAGCCCCACGCCTTCAAATAAGTCGGTATCGTCCGGGCCAGAGCAGGCATTGTTCGGCATAAATTTCACCTTCTTCTCTACCTCCTCGTCGAAGTATTCCTCTAGGCGTTCTAAACGACCAAACTTACTTTCCCGCCCCAACTCGTTTTCACCAGGCGTATAGAAAATTTTTCCTGGCACTTGACTCAAGCGTTGGGCCACCGCGTCGAGATGTACCCGTTCCGCGCCCCCTTTTTTACGTAAACCTTCCGGGCCAGTTATATCCCCTAGCAAGAGCAAAGAGCTGTTCTTCTTCCCTACCGGCATTGCCTTGATCATGGCCTCCAGGGTCGTTAAGCCCCGTTCAAAATCGTAACCTAGGTCGCCTACCATAAAGGTGGAATGCTCCAAATCCCCACTCGGAGCCACTTCACTGGTTAGTTCATCAACTTCTTCCTTGTGTAACTGATAATTGGCACAATGTGGAAGCAGCAAAAGTAGTAAGGCCGCGTAAAGCAGCTGATTTAGAGACGAGTGAGTGAACAAAGCTGGTAGGTAGTTAATGTTGGGATAATAACCCCACTTTACCTTAGTTAGTTCGTGAGCTACCTTTCTTGGGCGCGGCCGCAGGTGCAAAGAAGGCTCGCCAATCGAAAGCAATGAAAAGAGATAGTATAAAAAATCATGCACCAACAACACCTATACCAGGTCAATTTACTCACAACTCCAGCCGGCTTATAAGGCCCCAATCAGGATTACCACCTAACTGGTTAAATTGGAAGCACAATGAAGAAGATTAGCGTTAAAAAAGGACAATTACTCCAAGAAAAAGGGGTATATAATTCTAAAATATACCTCGTTCAATCTGGTTTACTCCGCAGTTACACCATCGACAAAAAGGGCAAGCATCACATATTAATGTTTGCCCCGGAAGGCTGGGTTTTAGCGGACACGGTGCCCCCGGGTGCCCGGAGTGAATTGTTCATTGACGCCCTAGAGGACTCCGAAGCGCTTGTCCTTGAAAAAGACAAAGAAGACCATCCCAACGTGAAGAAGCTTTTCAAAAGACTGGGCGTCTTGCAAAAAAGAATCATCATGCTGCTGAGTGCCTCCGCAATTGACCGCTACGAGCATTTTGTGGAGACCTACCCGGATATTGTGCAAAGAGTACCCCAACACATGATCGCTTCCTATTTGGGCATTACCCCTGAAGCTTTGAGTAAAGTAAAAGGAGAACGAGCTAAGAAAAAGTAGGTTTGCGCCGGTTTCTTAATCTACATTAATGCAAGGTCCTTTGCGTTGAATGACCTTTGTTCTTTGGTCAAAGCAGAACTCTACCTCTAAGATGAAAAGCCTTTCCCTCTACCTGAAAATTGCCGCGGTCCTTTGGGTTATTTGGGGCCTAGTCCACATCTTCGCCGGGGCCATCACCATGTATTTCATCACTTCTGGT
>JBCDGT010000563.1:0-3455 GCA_038750915.1 Bacteroidota bacterium | reverse complement strand
GGTCAATACCGCGCCGGTTATTAATCGTCGGTGCGTCCAAGGCATTTTCGTAGCTGATCGTGCCGTAAGTACTAGTCCCTTCATCTCCCGTTGTACCAGCAAGTCCAGCAGCATTAAAGGTCACTTCTCGCTTTTCAAGATTGTAAACCGGTAAACCGTAGACGCACCGGCGACCGTCCGGTTCGGTCACATCAATCTGCGAAATATGGTGAGCTTGCCTTTGGGCTCCCACGTTTACTCGGGTCAGACTAGGGAGCTGGCTTCCGCTCAGCATGGAAAAGTCAGCATTTACATCCGTATAGTTGTTATAGCGTAGAATTGACTTTTCCAGTCCACCAGCCGCAGCCTCCTCCGCAGTCAGGTAATTCACCACTCTAGCCCGGGGCCGGCGCTGACGATAATCTCCAGTTCCTGGAAAAGTAAGAAAGTCCATATTACTACTTACTCCGGCCCGACCAGTAGCAAATTTGTCTATTTCAAGATTTCCGTTGGTTTTCTTTACCTCAAAAGTGAGTGGATTCTCCCCTCCGATATCCTCGAACCAGTCTTTTCCTACTTGTGCAGCAGGATCTCCAACCATCCGCATGAAGGCAGACTCCCGCAAGCCATCATTCGGAGTAAAATCCCGCCCAAACAAGAGGTCACCAGATTCAACCTGGCGCCATTCACCTTTGGTACTGTAGATGGAGATGGCGTTTAGGTTAGCGCCACTATGTAAGGCATTGCCAACGCTAATGTCCGCTCCACCACCAGTAGAAACACTGGAAGAGTTTACGTAGGCTGGCCGGAAAACACCAATGTCATTCCTGGCTATTTCGATCTGTCCGGATTGACCGGGGCCACTAATGGAAAAAACATCAGGCGTACCGTAAGAAAAAGGTAGGCGTGGAGCATCTTGATCGATAATGCCCCCTTTTTCGACGTTGTAATCCATGATCGCGTTCGGCTTGCGCTCCGCTCCATCCAAATACAAATACCCGTAAGCTGGCTGGGCAATAGCGGATTGGGCTAGCCCCTGCTCCATGCGAAAACTAGATAGGGTCACCGCCGTGGCGTCCGGTAAAAACAACTTTCCACCGACCTTAACCGTGGTGTTGGTAGCAATGCTTCGTCTTGGTAAATCGCTGGTTGGTGTATAAGTAAAGCCACCGAAGTCTACTGAATGGTTAGCCGAAAATCTCATGTTCTGCATACCAAATGCCATACTCTCTAGACCAGTCCGAGAATTGAAATTCATGGACAATGAAGCATTAAAGCGATTTTTTTTAATCGCCTCAGATATAATCTCATATTTTTCCTTCTTTGTAAGCTTTCGATTATTGTTATCATCATCTTCTTGTTCAGACCGAACAAGACTTATCGAAGGCGAAAGATTCGTTCTAAAATCAAAGCCCGTGTAATTATTGAAGGTAAAATTGAGACCCGCGGAAAGTCCAAACCGGCCAAAAAATTCAAAGTCTGCTCCGGGGGTAATCCCCGTAGTGACGCTCGGAGCCATATGCCCACGGTGAATGACTTCTTCCCCCTTAAAATCATCGGGTAGACCCCGAACCTGGCGGGAAATGACGCCTGGGTTGAGGGTCCAACCAAAGCCTACCCAGCTGGCTTCTTCTTCCATTTTGTGGTCGGAGGAATAGCTCAGGGTAAGTGGAAAGCCGCCGATTTCCATCAAGGGTATGGAATAGTTAAAATTGCCAGTGAAGGGGTCGACTAGGTTATCCGCACCAACGGTAACCGTTTGCTGAAACTCCGGCTGAGTAGGGCCAGCGGACTGGGCGGAGAGTGGGAAAGCAAACAGTGATTGCAGTAGCACGAGTAAGGCCAGGGGGATACTGGACCAACGTAAAGGAGAATAGCGGTAATTTTTCATGATTTGATGGGTGTCCGGTTTATTAGGTGAGAGCGCTTAAAGGCTGACGTAGCGGAAATGCAGGAAGTAGTATTGCTTGCGGGGGGTGCTTACCTCGATGCGGTAGGTGTGATCCGTTTGCAGACCTAAACCAGTAGTCGAAATGGATAAGGTGTTTAGCCCTGGTACTAAGGAGGTTACCACAGGTAGGTTAGCTACTTCAGCGTCGTTATTATCTAGGTCGATGATTCGGTAATCCAGGTTGGTAATCCCTTCGTTATTATCAAAGCCGAGGCAGAGGTTATCATCGAAGAGGTAGTAGCGATTAACCAATTCGGTACTCAGCATCGCAAAGGTGCTTACCGTCGCGGACGCTGCTTTGGCTACGGGCTGGCCGATACTGAAGATCCACTGTTGAGAGGAGACAAGTTGGTCGCCGCCGACGTAGGCCCGGACCATCCAAGCGTAAGTACGCCCCACCTCAAGTTGCTTGGCGTTGAGGGGGTAAAGCAGGGAGGTAATGTGTAAGCCACGCTGGGTGAGCAGGGCCGGGTTCCGCTCTAGTGCTTCGGCAGGGGATTGCCCTTTTTGCAGTTCTACCAGTACTAAATGATAGCTAAGATCCGCAGCCCTAATGCCAAAACGCGCTACGTCTTCCCAGCCCAGTATGGGTCGGGTTTCACTTACTTCCGCACGATCCTCGGGGTAGACTAGTGAGAAGTTCATCTCAAGGCTTGAACGTTTTTCGGCGCACCTCTCTCCGAGTACCCTGCCCGTACCGTCAAAAAACTTAAAGCAAAGCACGAATTCACCGTGTGCAAGCAGCCCAAGCTGCGAAAAGGTTCTTGCAAAGCGACTACTTCCGTAGGTGGGGCGATTACTCCAAGGAATGCTAGCATAAGCCAACTGGCCGCCAGCCTGTAGCACCACTTCCCGGGATCGGAGTTCAGCTACCAGTTCCCCCCTTAAATCTTGTAACGTGGCTCGCAGCGTTCCTCGAACCGTAGTAGGGCCCGGATTATTCACACTGACCATGGTCATATCTTCCAGGGAGATAGAACCAAACCCGGGTGAGAACTCCGTCAGCACGACCTCCTGCCCACGCAGGGCGCTGAAAGAAGTAATAAGAAGACAGCTAAGGAAAAAGGCGTATTTATTCATGAGGAAAGGATTAAAAAATGGCTTCTAGGCTTTGTTGACTGAAGAACTGAGCGGGGTTAGTACTCGGTAATTCTCCCTTGCTTTCAGGGCGGTAATAGGCGTTAAGTCGTAGATTGAGGGTACTCCCGATCGGCAACATCAAATCGATGGTTCCACCAAGAACCGGTACTGATTCAAAGCGATATTTATCGTAACGCAGCGCCGTGCTGAACCAAACCTTACCCTTCCGACTTGCGGATAAGGCGTAGTACCACTCTCCCGCCCCGGCGTCTAGCTGGGTCAAGGCACGCATCCCTTCGGCACCGACAGAAAACTGTTTGGAAAGCTCCAACTGGCTCGCTGCCGTAACCAGCACGGTATTACTTACCGCTGTGCTATCGGCCCAAGACCACCCTTGGTTTAAGTTGGAGCCGCTTAAGCTAAATATACCCGGGCGGCCAAATAG
>JBCDGT010000562.1:0-3461 GCA_038750915.1 Bacteroidota bacterium | reverse complement strand
TTTCGTAAAAAGAAGATTGGGACATAGTACAAGGGTTGGCGAGCAAAGGTATTCAAGGAAGGCAATACCTCCTGAATAATATTGTTCACCAAATTCGGTCACCCAAGGAGGCTTTTACAACACCTAATCGGCTACACAACGGCAAGAAAGTCGCTGGGTACGGGGCTGTGGAGCAATCAAAACTTCCGAAGAAAACTCACTAAATAGAACGGCGTAGGCCCCTTCTTGTCCCACTTCTCCGTCGCCAAAGGTGGTAGAAGTCCAGAAATAGGCTTCATCTCCGAAGCCCGTATGCCCCGAGTTACTGCTCTCGGTGTACCACCCTGCGGCCAGGACATCAAAAAAGTTTGGGCTCTCTGCGTCAGACCCCGTAGCGAATGACAAGGGCACCATAAAGTCTTGAGCAACTCCGGTGACAACGTAAGCATCGCCAGCCAACTGTACTGATTCAGTATCCGTCCCAAAGAGTTCTAACCACTCCTCCACCGTAGGTACATGAAATCCTGAAGGACAAAGCCCTTTAACTTCAACGGGGGTCAGCTCTGGCGATATGTCCAATAACTCATTATAGTTATAAAGACCGCCGTAAGGGCCACACAAATCTCGATCTCCTTCTGGACAAGTTGGAAAAATGGAATCGTTGCCCACGGGAATTAACGCCAGCAAGTTATCCGTAAACCAACGACGATTATTCGGGCCATATTCACCAATACAGTAGGTGGCGCCACTACCTACATCCGTAAGGAGGTCTACTCCATTGCATAGTGTGCTGGTGGTTAGATCGGGCACCAGAAAGTCTACCATTCTCTCACAGAAAAGGGGCGAAAGGCCTCCTTCGCGAACTAGGCGTAAAGAATTAACGCCCATTGAGATATCGAGTGGTAAATCAATAGGAATAGCAGCTGCATTGGGCTCCAGATCTTCCGCTACTAGGAGGTTATTCAGGTATACATCATAGTTGCCACTGATATCAATACCGTCTTGCTCAAGGCTGGTCACCGTGAGATTAACTCTTGGAATCAGGCCACTATAATCAAAGTCTGCATCTGTATGGCGGAAGAAAAATCCGCAGCCATTGTCCACACCAGTTTCTAGGATGGCATAACGCTCATCCCAAAGGGTGGCTTCCTGGTCCCAGTCATCCGGTGCAAGACCGAAAAAACTTGCATCCATAAAAAGGCCGGCACTAGCTTCAACACCAACCTCCATTTGCGCCGAAGCTGGGATAACCAATTCTCCTCCTGGGGCAGTACCCGCTGTAATTCCTAGGGCCGCCTGACCACTAATCGATACGTAGGGACCAGCAGTAGCCCGCGCACCAATCGTAAACAGCCCCCTCGTGTATGGGGCAATACCGACCCCAATCGACAAACCTCCGGTATAATCATAACTGCCTTCAAAGAAGACGCGACCATCTACCGTCATGTGGTTGGGCGCAGTAAATTCCGATTCAAAGGGGCAGCTCGCACAAGATTTCGTGTATAAGCCCCGAAAAAACTCCTCACCATGGGTAAAGGTAAAGCGGTTGCCCATCTCAATAGAATACTTAACCTGCTCAGCAATGTCAAAGCGAATCACGGGCTCTACCCACACCAATGAGGAGGGAGGGTCAATGGGAAAGCGCGCTAAGCCAATAGTTTTCAGGTTGCTGAAAATTGGGCCCATATCCTCCAGGGTGAATTGGGACATAGAATCAACGATAAGATCACTACCCTGCTCTCTGACGAAGGACATCGTAAACTGAAGCGTATCGATACTAAACTGATCAAGTCCTAGTACTGCTCGCTCCATAGACACCCCGGTCAACGAAAGGTTGTACTCCATCTCTGTCTGGAATTTCAGGGTATACTTGAGGGTAACATTCAGGCGGAATTTCCAGTCCATCTGCCCCGGAATGTCAAAGAGGGTATCGTATTCAATATCTTCTTCTCCGTAGGTAAAATAGGGGTCTTCTGCCCCGTCTCTTCCGCCACGAGAATTATCTCCACCTAAAATCCAGCGGTAACTCTCAAAAGCATCCGGCAAGTTGGCGGGTTCCGTTTCCAGCACCATCCGGTCACCAGAGACATCTACCGACATTACCTTGCGCAAAAACCCTCCCGCAGCTTCAGCATTGGGTCTACTCAGGATGATACTGCCCACCTCGATGCTGTCCAATTGCGGGCTACCGATTTGATAGACCACCATCCCTTCCTCAGGATCAAAACTCAGAATATCTTGATTCGTATCCTCGTCGAAAATAAGGGTCGACTCCTTAGGATTAAAGAATGCCGTCGATTGCTCTCCGGGATCAACCGGCGCGAGAATATCTTCGGTAGCACAAGTAGTAAATAAGGCAACCACTAAAGCAGCAAGGGTTATTCGGATAAACATCAGCGATTGATTTCAACGGGTTGACTAAAGGGGCTGCGGCGGCCATCCGCCCGCAGAAGGCGTAGTCGGTAGGCGATGGTTTGCCCTGCTTTGATTCGGCCATCGACGTACTCTAATTGGTCAGCAGTAAGGGTGGACACGCGTTGTTCAGGCCCACCGTTTACACTCCGGTATAGCTGCCAGGCAAAAGCTTCGTCGCGTACCGGCCAGGTGAGAATAATTCGGTCCTCTTCATCCGCTACCTGCAATTCAGGTGGCATAAGTTCTTTACGTTTAGCAACCGCTTGTACCTCGCTGACAATCTCACCCGTAAGCCCGGATGCATCTACACCTCGGTAAGCGTAGAAGTAGGTTTCTTCGGCAAGGACCGTAGTGTCCAAGTAATTGAAGGGTGGCTGGGGCCATTCCTGGATAACGTCCAATTCCTCCTGGGTACGGCTACGGCGCAGCAATTGGTGTTTAACGACGTCCCGGCTGTGGCTGTGACGAAAGCTTAGCCGAATCCCTTGGTCCAATACTCGAAAATCACTTACGTGTGCGGGTGCGGGGGGCATACCATCCGGCCGGACTACTTGGAGCGTGTCGCTTGCCGGGGAATAAAGTATGTCTTTGTCAATCGCCGTAACGTAGTAGTAGCGATGCTGATTCAGGAGCTTAGTCGATACCGTGTCTACGAAGCGGCGCATCGGCCAGGCGCGGTTGGTCAGGCGGCGGAAGGCGCGGCCTTCTCCGTCAGCAGCGTAGACGTAATAACCGATCACGTCTTTCTCCTTAGGGGCATCCCAAGTCAGAGTAATGATGCCCGAAGTATCGGTCTCAGCCACCAAACCTTCGGGCATACCAGGCCTTTCTCGGTCGAATACTTTCGTAATCACTTCCGCACTAAAAGCTAGGTTACCAGCGGCATCCTGGGCGATTAGTTGGTACCGATAAATCCCTTCTTCTTCCAGGGAGTCCAGCTTAAAGGTATCTCCGGGGGTAGCAAAATTGAGCGCTACGTTTTTCTTTCCGTTGAAGGAGCGTTGTAAGTGATAAGCTACTACGGCTTCTCCTTCTGGTTGCGTCCAAGAAAGCTCCTTTTGCAGGTG
>JBCDGT010000561.1:0-3467 GCA_038750915.1 Bacteroidota bacterium | reverse complement strand
GTAAGGGTACGATTACTCATCCCTAGCTGCTGGCCTACTTTGGCCATATTCGGAATACCACCCGGAAGGGCCCGACGAATGAGCGTGTCGACTTGCGTCTGCAAGCTGCTTTCGCCTACTTTTAGGTCCGCTGTTTCCTCGGCTACTTTTGCTAACAAGAATTGGTTAATGCCGAAATCTGCCTTAGCGGTAGGCATCTGGAGATCTTCCGTTCGGTAAGTAAGTACGTTTTGCGCTTGGCCAAAATGAACAGGACACTGAAAGGCGGACAAGTAATCGCTAGTATCCGCAGGAGCTGCTTGCTGAAAGGCGACACTTAGCGGGGATATGTTCGTTTCCGTCATTGCTCTCAATACCACTACTGAGGCGGAGAAAGTGGCGACATTAGATAAACCAACGCCCCGGCGATAAGGCGGACGGTGCAGCAAAATTCTAGATTCGACGACCTCTGGTAAGACCTCGAATACATAAGTATTAGACAATAACTTGAAGTAGCGCTCGCAGCGCTCGTAGATTTCTTTCGCCTGAGAGCAGGTGCGCCAAGAAAGGCCCAATACTCCGTAATCTTCGATTTTCATTTGCTGGCCTACCCGAACGGCAAAACCCGGACCAAGAAGCTCCGCTAGCTGCTCGTGGAGCGCAAAAAAATCATCAGCGGGGACCGCTTGAATGTCCTTCAATTCCTCATCCGTTCGCGCAAACTGAGCTAACTGTTGTACCGATAGACCTTCTACCTGGGCATACCGGGTCATTTTTTGGTACAACTTTACGGAAATGTATTGCACGGTGCTAGCTTGAGTGCAGATTGAGGCCCCGAGGTAAAAATAAGGATAAGGAAGTTGTTGAGTCCGGACACCCTACCTCCGAGTGTCCAGCTTTTAAGTAATCCTCGAATAATTACTTCACCTCGCGGCGAATCACCTATTACCCCGATTGGGTGGTATTGGTTGGAGCGAGGTAGTATTTGATTATTCTATCTGCCCAACTTCAACACCACCGTACTCAACGGCGGTACTGTCAGTTCCACGTGGTAAGGCCGGCCGTTCCACTCGGACTCCGCGGCTTTAAGGATCTTAATATCGTAGTTGCCAGTACCCCCATACTTGTCGTCATCACTGTTCAGGATGGATTTGTAGGAGCCTTTGAAAGGCACACCCACGCGGTAGTGATGGCGTACGGCGGGGGTGAAGTTATTGATGACGACGACTACATCTTTTTCTTTCTTTCCGCGCCGTAGATAGGTGAGAACACTATTCTGATGGTCGCCCAGATCAATCCACTCGAAGCCTTTTGGGTTGTAGGCTTGCTCGTAGAGAGCGGTAGTCTTCTGGTAGATTTTGTTGAGGTCCGCAATAAACTTCTGGAGGGTCTTGTGAGGAGCGTACTGCGTCAGGCTCCAATCGACACCGGTCTCAATGCTCCATTCGGAGGTTTGACCGAATTCACCACCCATGAAAAGGAGTTTACTGCCGGGGTGGGTATACATATACCCGTACATAGCGCGCAGATTAGCGAAACGTTGCCATTCGTCACCGGGCATCCGGTCGATCAGGGGGCCTTTACCGTGCACGACTTCGTCGTGACTCAGTGGCAACATGAAGTTTTCACTAAAGGCGTACACGAGGCTAAAGGTAAGCTCTCCGTGGTGGTAGCTGCGGTGAATGGGGTCGTTCTTGAAGTAGCTGAGGGTGTCGTGCATCCAGCCCATCATCCACTTCTGGCCGAAGCCCAGGCCGCCTACGTAGGTTGGGCGAGAAACACCGCTGAAAGCGGTACTTTCTTCGGCAATGGTCATGGTATCCGGGTACTCTCGATAGACCGTTTCGTTGAATTCCCGGAGGAAACTGATGGCTTCTAAATTTTCGTTACCACCGTACATGTTAGGAATCCACTCACCGTCTTTACGACTGTAATCCAAGTAGAGCATGGAGGCTACGGCATCCACTCGCAAGCCATCAATATGGTAGCGATCCAACCAGAATAGTGCGTTGGAGATGAGGAAAGAGCGAACCTCATTCCGACCATAATTGAAAATGGCCGACTTCCAGTCGGGATGGAAGCCCTTACGCGGATCGGCATGGTCGTACAAGTGAGTGCCGTCAAATTGAGCTAGACCATGGTCGTCATTAGGGAAGTGGCTGGGGACCCAATCAAGAATTACCCCGATACCAGCTTTGTGCAATTCATCCACTAGGTGCATGAAGTCTTGAGGGCCACCGAAGCGGCTGCTAGGAGCAAAGTAGCCCGTAATTTGGTAGCCCCAACTCGGGAAATAGGGGTGCTCCATTACGGGAAGAAACTCCACGTGGGTGAAGTTCATTTTTTTGATGTAAGCCACCAGCTCTACGGCCAACTCGCGGTAGCTGAGGCTTTCGGTACCTTTCGGCTTCTTCCAGCTACCCAGATGAACTTCATACACGGAGTACGGGCGGTCAATACCATTGGCTTTAATCCGGCTGTCCATCCATTTTTTATCCGTCCACTCATAGTAGGTATCCCAGACGATGGAAGCAGTTTTTGGGGGCGTCTCCCACAAGCGAGCGAAAGGATCACCTTTCTCTAATTGTGCTCCCGTTTGGGTCGTCACGCAGTATTTATATACAGTGCCGTTACCGATATCAGGAATAAACCCTTCCCAAATTCCACTGCTATCCCAGCGAGGAAACAGCATATGGGTTCCCTTATCCCAGAAATTGAAGTCACCAATTACACTCACCGCTTTGGCACTTGGAGCCCACACGGAGAAGTAAGTACCGGACTGTCCTTCTACCTCTATGACATGACTGCCAAGTTTATCATATGCGCGGAAATTTTTACCCGCTTTCCAGAGGTTAATGTCGTAATCGGTAAATAAACTATAGGTAACAACTTGATTGGGAGCGCTCATAGCTGGAAATTCTTATTGCTCTGACCGAAAATCGGGCGAAGGGGGAAAAATAGGTATTTTACTAAGGGTAACCGCAAAAGCGGCGGTAAAGGTAACATACCGGTAGCGGCTAGTGCTTGCTCGGGCGGTAACCTTACAAAAATGCCTCCGGTTCCAGAGAACCGAAGGCATCACTTTTTTCGTTTGAACGAAAAAGGGGGCGTGGTGAATATTTACTTGCGTACGCCTCCCTTCAGCTCGTCCTGAAGCTTCTTGAGGGCTTCGTCCTTACCGGCGGCGGCCAGTTTAGCTTGCTGCTGCCAGGTGTCTGGCTTAGCCAAACGGAAACGAGCGCCAGCTGCCGCTAGCACGTCAGCAAGTTTCTTCTTGGAAGCTTTTCCAAGTTGGTCAAAGGTGAAAATACCGGCTTCGTTCAAGAGTCCACTGATCTTGGGGCCGATGCCTTCAATCTTTTTCAGATCGTCCGCTTTCTTAGCAGCGGGCTTAGCAGCCTTCTTAACGGGAGCGGCTTTCTTTTTAGCGGCTGGCTTGGTTGCCTTCTTGGCGGGAGCGGCTTTCTTAGCAGGGGCTTTCTTAGCCG
>JBCDGT010000560.1:0-3470 GCA_038750915.1 Bacteroidota bacterium | reverse complement strand
ATATTGGGCAATTGGTTCTCCGGCCAAGGTGTAAGAGATTTGGGTGCCGTTGCCCGCTTGTCCCCTTAGGATGGGAACGTTACAGCAGCCCAGTTGCACTACCTTGTTGCGGTTGGCGGAGATGTTGCCGTCAATGGTCCAAACAAAGTCTTCCTTAACGATTGGTTTACTGCGAATTTGCAGTTCTATGCCCTTATTGGAAATCGTACCTACGTTACTAACAATACCCCCAAAACCAGAGGCTCGAGGGATAGGGGAGGTGTTGAGCAGGTCATTAGTAGTTTGCTCGTAGTAAGTAGCTTCTACGTTGAGTCGCCCCTTCCAAAAGCCAAGTTCTAGGTTAAGGTCCAGCTGATCGATTTGCTCCCAGGCTAGTTCGTTGTTAGGAAGGGCAGTGACGGCAAATCCCAGGGCTTGCGCTTGGTTATCGCCCCGACCAAGTATATAGTCCGCTCGGCCTACATTACCCTGGTACTGGTAATTGCCGATTCGGTTGTTACCCGTTTGTCCGATGGAAAGCTCTACCCGCGCATTGGTAAGTACCGTGCCTTTCGGAAACCAAGGCTCTTTACTTACTCGCCAAGCGAGGCCGAGGGCCGGGAAGTAGGCTGCCCGATTAAGGGGGCCAAACCGACTGGAGGCATCCCTTCGCAAAGAGGCGGTCAGGTAGTATTTTTTATCGAAATCATACTGGACCCGACCAATGTGTGAGATTAACGCCTGTTCGGAACGTGATTCATTTCCGCCGAAAAAGATTCTGGTTTCCTCAGGGTCAGATTCTAGGAAGCGGGCGATGTTGCCACTGTTGAATAGCTCGAAATCCTCGTTGATCAGGCGGGTTCCACTAATGGAAAGGAACGTTTCTTCGGTATACTCCGTGATGTAGCCGGCCAGGGCAGTAAGACTACTCCGACCGAATTGCTTGGTGTAGTTTAGGGTCGTTTCGCTCAGCAGACGAATGTTCTCATAGCGGCCAGCGGCGGAGCGGGAATTAGATTGGGGGTCTGGGTTCGCAGGGGTAAGGCCATTACCGACAAGATCACCGGGCCTAAACTGGCGGCTACGATTGAAAAATAGGTTGACCGCAGCTAACTGCTTGATGTACAGGCCTGGAAGAATATCTACTTCAAGCGCCATCTGGGCTTGAATTCGACGGTTAAGGCTCGTGCTTTTGTTGTTCTCTAGCCTATAAAGTGGATTGGCTTGCCAGAAACCTAGTAGGTCGCCTTTGGTCGTCAAAGTGAGGTTGCCATCAGCGTCGTAGGCTGGTGCACTGGGGTCGGCCCAGCGAGCTACTTGCAAAATATGGTAGGCCTGAAACTGGCCAGTTCCCGGATCCGTTCCGGGGTTATTACTCATTGTTTGCGTTGGGTTAATCACGGTATTAAAGCGTAGCCATGGGGTAATTTCGGAATTGAAGGAAGCGCGAAAAGAGTAGCGTTCGAAAGCCGTATTTCTCACTACTCCTTCATTATTGGTGTAGCCTCCGGAGATGCTGTAGGTGGATTGTTTGGTGCCACCGCGTACGGAAATATTGGCATTTTGCCGGGTGCCAGTACGGGTGATCAGGTCGAACCAATCGGTACCTTCTCCGTACTGCTCGGGATTCTGAAACTGGATGGGAATGGCGTCGGGTGGGGTGCCAGCATCTAATTCGCGCTCCGCCCGGAACTGAGCCAATTCCGTAGCATTTAGCATTTGGGGCTTTTCGTAGTCGGGTATGGTTTCAATACCAGTGCTGAGGCTGACGTTGATCGTCGGTTTGCCCTCTTGGCCACGTTTGGTGGTGATCAGGATGAGTCCGTTACCCGCCCGTGAACCATAAAGGGCCTTACCAGAGGCGTCACGGATAACACTGACACTCTCGATGTCCTCTGGGTTAAGTAGCGCTAAAAGATTATTGCTCTGAGTGTTTTCGTTACCGAAGGGAACCCCATCAATGACAATCAAAGGCGCATTATTACCGGAAGTTCCAACACCACGTACAAGGAGTTCGGAACCGCCGTCTGGGCGGCCAGATCCCGTGCGAACCTGGACACCCGCCACCTGTCCTTTAAGCGCCGTTTCGAAGCTGTTGTTTTGCAGACCTTGTATTTCCTTGGCAGTTACTTGGTCCACCGAGCCCACCACGTCGGCAGCTTTGGCCTCTCCGTAAGCGATAACGACCACCTCCTGTAGTTCTTCGACGTCTTCATCAAGTCGAATATTCTTGAGGTTGCTTCGATTGGAAACCGGGACTACTTTAGTCCGGTAACCAGTGTAGGAAAATTGTAGTGCCGCTTTTCCGCTACTGACCGTAAGCTTAAACTTTCCGTCTAAGTCCGTGACGGTACCATTCGTAGTCCCTTGCTCCATTACCGTGGCACCAATTAGCCCAAGCCCGGAACCATCGATGACCGTCCCGCCAACAGAAAATTCTAAGGATTGAGGGGTAGGTGCGGCATTGGTTAACCGGAGTTCCTTGCGCCAAACCTTTGGTTCTCGGCTAATCGGCATAGTGATAGAATCGTCGTGGAGTAGTGGCTCCGGACTTCCCGATAATTCTCGTTGCTTCTCTTTGGGCAAAATGACATAATGCCGTTTATTGAGCTTTTCGTACCGCAAACCGGTATCTTTTAACCACTGGTTGAGGCTATTGGAAACACTCTTGTTTTTGGTAGAAAAAGGAGTTACCCTTATTGCTTCTAAATCGGTGGTCCTATAAGAAAAGCGTACGTTCTTCTGCTTAGCCAGCGCCTCTAGAGCCGTGGTTAATTTTACTAGGCTACCGTCTTGGTCGACTCCAGCGACCAGCATGTTTATAGTATTCGATTTCATGCTCGCAATTCCTTGAGAAGCGGCATCAGCGGACATGGTGAAAAAAAGACAGAGTAATAATGCGCTTAGTGTTGTGGTTGAAAGTTTCATTGCATGATCATATTGAAAGGCCTAAAGGCTGAAAATGGATAGCAGACTAGGGTCACTTCTCTACATTGGCGGCTCATTTTTCTGTATCGAAATCTGGTTGCCTTGGCGTTCAACACTGATTTGATCACCCGTAAAAAGGAGACTAAGGACTCGCAAGAATTCATCGAGGTTCTCAGCGGAGGCCGTGGTAGATACCTTTACGTCCCGTAATGCCTCCGAGCCTAGGACAAACTCTACGCCATAAACTGCGGAGAGCTTATCGATAATTTCACCAAGAGGGGTATCCTCAAAGACGTATTCTCCATCTTTCCAGCCAGTGTAGGCAAGCGTGTCTACCGTAGTCCGCTCTATTTGGGTAGAAGTGGCATTGAAACGGAATAACTCGCCCGGACTAAGTGGGGCTACCACCCGATCAGGCTGTTGGTATAGGTATAATTGGATCTTACCCTCATTCAGCACCACTTCCGTTTCGGTCAAATAAGTATTGACGTTAAACCTGGTGCCCAATACCTCTACAGCTAAGTCTTCAGTGACCACCGTAAACTTAGCCCCAGTGGAAGGTT
>JBCDGT010000559.1:0-3481 GCA_038750915.1 Bacteroidota bacterium | reverse complement strand
CTCCTTGGTGACTAAAAGCGAGGAAGCGATTGAACTCGAACAGCGGTTTGCCTTGACTAATTTCATTGGCACTAACTTCTTGCTTCACCTAAAGCGGTCCATTTTACTCTTAAATCGGGATCATATTGCATCAAAGCTAGACGTTTTACCTGCCGATGACTTACCCTGGGTAGGCTATGAAGCTAGCCACGTTTTAACGAATCTAGCGGACGATAGCTTAAGCCTTTCTACTGGTCTTGCGGGTATCTGGAGTGCTGGTATGTTTGAGGGGGGAGATCAGGCTATCGTGATTATCCCAATGGAAAACGCCAAGGCAAATGCCAAACTCCTTACCTATATGGGGCCATTAAGGAAAGACCGTCTTTGGCTAGATGATCAAGCAGTCTACTTTAAGGTAGATGGGAAGTACCGTAGTAAAATAGGCGTACCGGTGGATCAGGCACCTAATATCTATGGTTGTTATGATCCGGAACAAAATCGACTGACGATCGTGCGGTTGTTACTCGGAGAGGAAGCGGACCATTATAGCAACTCCCATCCTAATGTTCAGCCGCTGCCCTACACTAACGGAGAGGCTATTCCTATCTATAATAATGGGCCAATGGATTACCAGCCCACTGAAGAGGTGAGTTTTTATGAACTTGAATCTACTTCGCCGCTAAAAGCACTGGCGCCACAAGAATCGCTATCCCATACTCACCTGATGTGTCATTTTTATGGCTCTACAGATGAACTCAATGTAATGGCTGAACCGCTACTTGGCATCGATTTAGGCACCTTGCATCGGTAGTGAAAGAGGCTTGCAATTGCAAAAGCCCACCGACATCCTTAGGACGCCAGCGGGCTTTTTTTCTTAAAATCGGTCCTGCTGAGCTATACCCAGAACACCAGGTTCAAATCTTGTGCGTGCGGCATCATCTTGTGGGAGGGACGCAGGCGGAAGCCGTACTCGAATACGCCGGAAAGTTCGGGGTCAAGCGAAATCGTAAAGGTTGCTTTACCCTGCTTATAACTCTTGAGCTCGAAGGGTTCGCGACGCCGCAGTTCCAACTTCGTTTCACTCATGCGTTGGTAGGCGACCATTTCCAACAGCAGGCTCTTGCCGTCGATGCCGTTAGTGTCAAGGACGATCTCAGCGGTGAACTTTTCATTCATGCTAAGGGCCTTGTTAACGGAATCAAAGGAATTATTTTCTATCACTTCGATACCCGACCACTTGGCGAGAACATCCTGTTTCCAGGCGGCGAATTCCTTGGCGGGCTTGTACTTCGACTTACTGGAAGCCTTCTGGCTTTTCCCCAGCGGGAAGTAGAAGCGCTCGTAGTAGTCGTCCATCATCCGCTTCATCGTAAAGGTGGGGGCCACCTCAGCGATGATTTGCTTAACGTAGTGCATCCAGGAATGGCTGATGCCGGTTTCGTCCCGATCGAAGTAGGTAGGAATGATGTCTTCTTCCATGGTGTGGTAGATCAGCTCGGCGTCGAGTTCATTCTGCAAGTGCTGCTCCTCGTAGGTACGTTCTAGGGGGAGGGCCCAACCTGCGTCGGGGCGGTAGCCTTCGGCCCACCAGCCATCTAGAACGGAGAAGTTCACCGAACCATTCAGTGCTGCTTTCATGCCTGAAGTGCCGGAGGCCTCGAGGGGGCGAGTCGGGGTATTCAACCAGATATCCACCCCCTGGGTCAGCAGCTTGGCCATCTCCATGTTGTAGTCTTCCAAGAAGATTACTTTACCAGCGAACTCAGGCTTCTTGCTGATGTGGATGATATGTCGAATTAGGTCCTGGCCTCCCTGGTCGGCGGGGTGGGCCTTACCGGCAAAGAGGAAGATGACTGGCTGGTCTTCCCGATTGACCAGTTGCTTGAGGCGTTCCTCGTTCTGGAACAAGAGGGTAGCGCGCTTGTAAGTGGCAAAGCGACGGGCAAAACCTAGGACGAGGGCATTGTTATTGATCTTGCTTAGGATGTCGAAGGTTACCCGGGGGCTTTCGCCGCGGCGCTGCATGTCAACTTGGAGTTTCTCCCGCACGTAATCCAACAGGCGAACTTTGAGTAGCTGACGGACGTCGAAAAGTTCCTTGTCGTCGATCTTGTGAATCTTGCGCCAGATGTCTTTATTGCTCTGGTCGGCCACCCAATTCTTGCCAAATACCTTGCTGTAAAGCTGGTGCAGGTCGTTGGCGATCCAAGTAGGGTAGTGGACGGAGTTGGTGACGTACCCAATATGTACCTCCTCGGCGGTATAACCGGGGTAGAGCTCTGTGAACATCTCCTGGCTCACTTCGCCGTGCAATTTGGATACGCCGTTCACCCGCTGGCTCAGGTGAATACTCAACTTGGACATGTTGAAGTCTTCTGCCGCATCGTGCGTGTCCGTTCGGCCCAGACCGACAAACTCCTCCCAACTGATGCCCAGTTCGCTGGCGTAGTTGTAGAGGTAGTTACGAAGTAGGTGTTCGGGAAAGTGGTCGTGGCCGGCCGGTACTGGCGTGTGGGTAGTATAGAGACTACTGGCGCGTACGGCTTCAACGGCTTCCGGGAAGTCCATGCCCTTGTTGACGAAATTCTTCAGGCGCTCGATGCTCAGGAAACCGGCGTGACCTTCATTGAGATGGTACACCTCCGGTGCTAATCCTATGGCTTCGATGGCGCGCACGCCACCGATACCTAGCAGGATTTCTTGCTTTAGTCGGTGTTCGTTATCGCCACCGTAAAGCATGTGGGTCAGGGCACGATCATCCTGGCTGTTGTCTTCATGGTCGGTGTCGAGTAGGTAGAGGTTGATGCGTCCGATGGGTAGCCGCCAGACCTTTGCCTGGACGATGCGCCCCTGAATGGGGACCTGGATTTTCAGCCAGCTGCCATCTTCTTTACGCACCGGTTCCACTGGTAGCTGGGTAAATTTTTGGGCGGGGTACTTGTGGATTTGGTCCCCATTCATGCTCAGCCCCTGGTTGAAGTAACCGTAGCGATAGAGAAGTCCGATACCGAAGAGGTCCACGTTGCTGTCGGAGGCTTCCTTCAAGTAATCACCGGCGAGTACGCCAAGGCCACCACTATATAGCTTAAGACTGATGTGGAGACCGTACTCCATGCTGAAATAAGCTAGCTTAGGACCATCCTTTTTGGGAACGGCGAGGTAATCGTCGAAGTCATTCTCAACGGCCTTGAGCCGATTGATGAAATCCTTATCTTTAGCTAACTCCTGAAGTTTGGCGGGGGGAAGTGTTTCCAGTAGGGCCACTGGATTGTAGTTTAACTCAACGAACTTTTCTGAGTCGATGGAGGCAAAGAGCTCCTGGGCTTCAGCACTCCAGGACCACCAAATATTATGGGCCAGTCGGTGCAGAGCAGCTAGTGCTTTAGGCAATTCGTTTTTAATGAATATGCGTTTGAGTTTCATTTCCTTAGTTGTCAAGGTTGAGGTCATGATGATGTATTTTGATGCACTACGCGTGAGCATTACTGCGCGCAGGACATAT
>JBCDGT010000558.1:0-3481 GCA_038750915.1 Bacteroidota bacterium | reverse complement strand
TTTACCAGTAGAAAGCGCCCAGCGGTAGGCCAAGCGGTGGATGTGGGTATCAACCGGGAAAGCCGGTACACCGAAAGCTTGGCTCATTACCACTGCCGCGGTTTTATGACCTACGCCCGGCAGAGCTTCTAGGGCCGCCCAGTCTTGCGGAACCTGACCACCGTATTCCTCCGTTAGAATCCGACTCAATTCTTTGATGGCTTTACTCTTACGCGGAGAGAGGCCACAAGGGCGAATGATCTGGCGTATTTCTTCCTGGTCGACAAGCATCATCTCCTCCGGCTTATCAGTCGGGCCCAAAGGTGAGGGGTTACCTGATTGACCCGCACGTCCGTACACTGCGCCGAAAGTAGTACGGCCACCAATAGCGTATAAGGGTCCGTATGATCAAGGGGGACGGGTACCTCTGGGTATAATTCGTCCAAAATCCCGTGAATAGCGGTGGCTTTTTCCTTCTTCGTCATAGAACGCTAAAGTACGATATTGCGCAACTCGCGAATGTCCCGAATACGGTGAGTTTCTCCCAAGCCTTTGCGATCCGCTGCGCCGGGATGACGGAGCCAACAGGCATCGAATCCATAAGATAGTGCGCCTCCTACGTCAGCATTAGCATTATCTCCAATAACCAAGACGGAAGATTTGTCAGCCTGCTCCATGCGAGCATAAGCGTAGTCGAAGAAAGGTGCATGTGGTTTAGCAACTCCGATTTCATCCGAAATAACCACAAACTCGAAATATTTCTCCAATCCTGTATTGGCTAAGCGTGGCCGCTGCACTTCCGTTAATCCGTTGGTGATGAGTGCCAGGCGGTATTTTCCTTGGAGATCTTCTAATAAATCTACTGCACCGTCCAGCATGTGGGTGCTTTCGGATAGATAGGTGCGATAATCAAAACTCAGTTCTTCGGCTGGATGATCAGCCCGATAGTGTTCTAGTAATCGCTGGAAACGGATGGTCCGCAGTTGTTCTTTAGGAAGTAAGCCGTCTTCATAATCCCGCCAAGCGCGGTGATTAATTTGTCGGTATTGCCCCAGTACTTCGTCGGACCAGTCAATATCCCGATTACGCAGGGTCAGTTCAAGGGCGGAGGCTTCGGCGGAGCTAAAATCCCAGAGGGTATTGTCAGCATCGAAGAGGAGCCAGTTGTAAGGCATGTTAGGGTAGTTGATCTATTAGTATTATTGGTCTATTGGTCTATTGGTCTATTCAGATAAAAGGGAACTACTTGAATAAAGCAAATAGTTTCACCGCTCAAGGCTGTCAAAAGTAACAAGTCAATAACGGACTAAAAGACCAAGCTACCAATGAACCAAAATACTACACTTCCACTCCCTCCGGCAAGAAGGGCCGCGCGTCTCCCCCACCCTTGATAATCTCCCGCACGATGGTAGAGCTGATATGAGAATAAGCCGGCTGGCTGATCAGAAAGATCGTCTCGAGGCCCTCCCCAACGATGCCGTTAAGTTGGGAAATGGTTTTCTCGTAATCGAAGTCAGAAGCATTTCGCAAACCACGTAGCAAGTAGCGAGCACCAATCTCCTGACAATAATGCGCCGTCAAGCCTTCGAAACTACCCACCTCGATCTTGTCCTCATCGGCAAAAACCTCTTCGAGCCACGCCAAGCGCTGTTCCAGAGAAAAAAGGTACTTCTTCTGGGAGTTGATCCCGACGGCAATAACAATTTTATCAAATAAAGGAACTGCTCTCCGCACGAGTTCGGCGTGGCCAACGGTGATGGGGTCAAATGACCCGGGGAATACGGCGGTTTTCATTGGAACAAGGTAAGAGTATTAGTATGATAGTATGATAGACGCTTACGCTATTAGACGCACTACGTACTTTTAGACGGCCTGCGGCCTTTTAGTAGATATTCACAAACTCAAGACTAAGAGGCCGCAGGCCGTCTAAAAGCAGAGCGTCCAACTCTCTCCTACAATTCACTAGTAGCGTGAAAGCTTATCTCGGGGTGGTTATCCTTCGCCATTTGGAGGGTCCAAGCACTGTCGGCGAGGTAAACCAAGCGGCCGGATTTATCCGTGCCAATGTGTTGCCGACGGCGCTCCTTGAAGGCATTGAGGGCCGCCTCATCCTCGCAGGTTACCCAGAGAGCTTTGTGTAAATTAATCGGTTCGTACTGCACCGTTGCACCGTATTCGTGTTCAAGACGGTACTGAATCACGTCAAACTGGAGGGCGCCAACGGTACCGATGATCTGGGCGTTATCAACGGTCCGGGTAAAGAGCTGGGCGACGCCTTCGTCCATGAGTTGATCCAAGCCTTTAGCTAATTGCTTGGACTTGAGCGGATCACCGTTATACACCTGCCGAAATTGTTCGGGGCTAAAACTCGGGATGCCCTTGAAGTGCAACTGCTCTCCTTCTGTGAGGGTGTCCCCGATTTTAAAGTTGCCACTGTCGTAGAGGCCAACTACGTCGCCGGCGAAAGCTTCATCGACCACCTCCTTACGCGCCGCCATAAAGCTAGTGGGGTTGGCAAATTTCATTTTACGCCCCTGGCGTACGTGGAGGTAATTGGTATTCCGTTCGAAAGTGCCCGAGCAGATCCGTAGGAAGGCAATCCGGTCGCGGTGGCGCGGGTCCATATTGGCGTGAATCTTAAAGACGAAGCCCGAGAAGGTATCCTCATTGGGCTCTACCGCCCGCTCTTCGGCTGGCCGCGGGCGGGGCTCGGGGGCAATCTGTACGAAGCAATCCAGCAGCTCCTTTACCCCAAAGTTATTGACGGCGGAGCCAAAAAAGACCGGACTGATCTCCTGCCGCAGGTATTCTTCCCGCTTAAACTCGGGATAAACCTCGTTGATCATTTCTACCTCCGAACGCAGCTCTTCGGCTGCTGCTTCCCCGACTAGCTTATCCAGGTCGGGATCATTGAGGTCATCGAACTCGATCGTTTCCTCGGGCCGTCCTTGCTTATTATCCGGCCGGAAAAGGACGAGGCGTTGTTCAAAGATGTTGTATACGCCCTGAAAGCGGTCTCCCATCCCGATGGGCCAACTGAGGGGTGTACACGGTAGGAGGAGTTTTTGCTCTACCTCATCCAAAAGGTCGAAGCCTTCCTTACCGGGCCGATCCATTTTATTAATGAAGACGATGACGGGGGTCTTGCGCATCCGGCAAACTTCTACGAGCTTCTCCGTCTGTTCCTCTACCCCCTTGGCTACGTCGATTACCACGATAACGCTGTCCACTGCCGTAAGAGTCCGGTAAGTATCCTCGGCAAAATCTTTGTGACCAGGCGTATCGAGGATATTGATCTTCTTATCGGCGTAGTCGAAGGCCATCACCGAAGTAGCCACTGAAATACCCCGCTGGCGCTCAATCTCCATGAAGTCGGAGGTAGTCGATTTTTTGATCTTATTGCTCTTCACCGCTCCCGCTACCTGGATCGCTCCCCCGAAAAGAAGTAGCTTCTCGGTCAGGGTCGTTTTTACACCATATGGGTGGGCAACAATACCGAAGG
>JBCDGT010000557.1:0-3484 GCA_038750915.1 Bacteroidota bacterium | reverse complement strand
CTTCGGAGCGGGGCATTCCCTGATAGGAAAGGATACCGATCGCAGTAGCAATCAAAGTAAGCACCAGAACAAAGGCACCATTTTTAACGGACCAATTTGGAAGTTGCATACGAGTGGCTTTTGGGTGGTTGGGCATCCGGTGATGCCTACGGCTAGTTTATTTTTTTAGTGCGGCTCCGTTAGTGAGGTAGGCGGCTCCCGCAGTGACAACTTCGGTGATGCCCTCCAGCTCCCCGGCGGGTACTACGAAGGAATCGTTCAGCAGACGGCTGATCCGCACTTCTTTGCTGGCGGCTTTTCCGTTGATGTCAGGGTAGAAAACTTGGACAAGTTGACCATTGCCTTCCACCAGCGCATCGAGGGGAAGGCGGTAGTGTGGAAGGGTTTTGGAGGGAAATATTTTAGCTCGGCCAATGAAGCCATTGCGTAGTGTTTTGCCTTTGCCGTCCAGTGTCAGCTCAATTTCAAAGGTGCCGGTGCGAGGGTCAGCGGCGGCAGCGATTTCGGTTACCCGGGCGGGAACGACTTGCCCGTCGTAAGCATCCAGCAGAACCTCGGCCCGGTCTCCCAGAGCGATAGCCAGCAGGTCACGATCGGCTATGCCCACCCGCAGCACGTAACTATTTTGCCCTTCTCCGGTTAGGAGAAAAACGGGAGTCCCAGGAGCAATCAGTTCCCCGGGTTCGGCCAACTTTTTGACGATGCGACCACTCACTGGTGCGGAGACCTTGGCGTAAGCCTGATTGAAAGTGGCGATCTCCAAATCTGAGTTGGCCACCTCTAGTCCTGTGGTGAGGGCTTCCACTTGCTCCAGGGTGGCGGCGCTATCGGCGTAAAGTTTTTGCACGCGTTCCAGGTCTCGTTTCATTTTGTCCCTGGCCTGCCGGGCCTTCATTACCTGGGCGTCAATTTCGGTGGTTTTGAGGCTGGCCAAGGTCGCTCCCTTACGTACGTACTGACCTTCACGGGCGTAGACTCCATCTAGGATGCCACCGATCTTAAAGGCCAGGCGGGCTTCTTGCTTTGCACCAATAGTGCCACCGGCTTCCACCGGAATTGGCTCCGTGGTGGGATTAATGCTTACTACTTCAACGGGAATAGGCGCATCGGCTGGCGTAATTGTCGGTTCTTGGCCGGGATAATCGGTTTTACAACTTACCAAGGCCAAAAGAAAAATAAAGCCAAAGGAACTGAGCGTCTTCAGACTTGAGCTAAGCGATGATAACATGAATAAAGATTTTAATGTGTTGGTATGAAGTAGATGCGAGCTATTCCCCTACTGCCGCTTCCAGCGCCGCGTAAGCCTGTAGGAGTCGGTAATGCGAAAGGTTTTGTTCTAATTGGGCGGTAGTGAGCTCATTCCGGGCATCGAGTAGTTCAATCAGTAGCGCATTTTGGTTGCGGTAGCGGGATTGTACGATGCGTAGGCTTGCGGCTGCGGCTCGGGCACGACTTTGGGAAGCGACCAACTGGGCTCGTTCGTTGGTAATAGTTTGAGTCGCTTGCCAAATCTGGAAATCGATGCCACGAGCGGCATCCTCCCGTTGCTGAGTGAGTTGTTCTCGTTGGAGGCGGGTTTGCTGTTGCTGGAGGTTACGCTTCTTTCCGTCGTACAAGTTCATACTGAAGGCCAACCCAACGGTTGCGTAAGGATGGTCATTGAGATCCCCGGTGAAGAAGCCTTGGGCACCAGCATTAAGGAAGGCGCCGAGGGTAGGTCGGCGGCCGGCATCCTGAAGGTCTTCAAGACGGTAGAGGCTCTCCGAGGCGGCGTCCAGTTGTCGCAATTCAGGTCTTTGGGCGCGCCCGCGGGTGCTAAGTAAGGTAAAGGCTTGCGTTTCCTCCGGTAGGGAGGGTAGCGGCCCCGTTTCAATCGGCGTGTTCAGCGCTCGGCCCAGTAAGCGATTGAGGGCCGCTTGGGCCAGCAGGCCTTGTTGGGTTAGAGAGGCTTGCTGAGCGTCTAAGCCCGCCAGCTCCGCCTCCGTGCGGTAGACGGCATCTTGGGTGACTTTGTCATTTTTCACCAAGGCTTTATTGACCCGCAGCAACTCCGTAACTACCAGTCGGGAGCTATCGATAATGCGTTGGCCTTCTTCACTTTGTAGGTAGGCATAGTAGAGGTCTTTAACCTGCCGGCGCAGCTCATTCGCTACTACGGCGGTGGCTGCCTTGGCTTCAAGGAGTTGGGCTTGGCGCAGCGCTACTTCTCGACCAATCAGAGGCTGGAGTAATGGAAGCCTCGCTTCAATCCGCGTATCGTGGAAATTACTGGGTAAGAACCGTTCGTTGACGTTTTCGAGATTAGTTGGAAACCGTTCCTCACCCGTCAACTGGTTCAGGGTCGCGTAAGTAGGATTGAATAAATCGCCCACCGGAAAGGCGATCCCCCGCCCACCGGCGGAGAGGAGGTAATCCGATTTGAGGTCTACCGTACCGCGTTTACTAGCTTCCGCTAAACTTATACTGATAGAGCGCTCATTTTCTACCAACCTACTAGCGAGGATAGACGGATTTTCCCGCAGCACTTGCTGAACGTAACTTTCTAAAACATCTCCCTGAGCCAATAGCAGACTGGGTAGGAGTAAGAGGAAATATACGGCGATCTTTTTATGAACATTGTTCATTAGCATGGCAAAAAAATTTATAGTTGCTTAGGGACTTCCAGGATTTTCATCATCATCTTGTTAGTGTCTATCACTAATTGTTCAACATCTTCTCCACAAAGTGGACAGTTTAGGTGCTCGCCATTGTAAATATCCAGACGATGGGAAATTCTCAACGAGACCATGCCGTGAACGAACGACCACAGCGCGAAACTCATTCGGTGGGGATCGTCGGACTTGAGGCGCCCGGCGGAAATACAGTCTTGGACTATTTCGGTAAGCAATTGGTGTAGGAGAATACCAGAACGCCAGTCATCTGACTGGGACAATGCCTGCATGGGATGCTCCATCATGAACATCAGTCGGTATAATTCAGGATTTTCCATCCCATAGCGTACGTAGCGCTCGCCGAGCCCATGCAGACGTTCTAAAGGATCATCAGTCTCGGGTAACTGTTGAATGTAAGCGAAAGCCTGGCGAAAGGCTTCTTCTTGTACGGCCAGGAATAGTTCGTCTTTATCCTTGTAATAGAGATATAAAGTACCTACGCTGTATTCTACTTTATCGGCAATCTTGCGCATCCCAACTGCATCATAAGCTTCCTCACGAAACAGCTCCGTTGCCGCAGCGATGATCTTACGCCGCAACTCCTCTTTATCCCGTTCTTTACGTTCTTGGATACCCATACTGACCACTCTAACGCATTAAAATGAACAGCGTTCATTTTATTTACGATATTTTATTTTACAGGCTAGTGACGCGAATCAAGAGCTAAATCGGTCAGAGTAAACCCTTTTCATGCCCTCGATTGCTATGGTTTGTGCAAGTTCAGATGAAATTTTTCTTGATACATAGTATCATTTCGAATGCAGGCACAGGCT
>JBCDGT010000556.1:0-3488 GCA_038750915.1 Bacteroidota bacterium | reverse complement strand
TTTTTCTATGGTTGTCGTATTGCTAACTACCCTGGTGGTAGGCATAATCGTACTGATTCCCAGAAAAACGCCCCACCCGCTTCAATACCCTCCTAGTTCTCTTTGACAATATTTGGCAATTTTAGCATGAATAATTCCAAGGAAGGAATGCCGATTTTGGTAAAGGTAACTTTGTATAATTCGGTAATGCCCCTCTGAGGGATCAGGATTATTTTGACTAACGTCGTAGCAATGCGGGTCTGCTAGTCTTATAGTCAAAACTATTCGATTAGGAACGGGAAAGGGGGCCAACTTCGAGCGTTCGGACTCAAGATGAGCTTAACGATGCCGTATTCTACCCTCGACGGATGCGCCTGCTCGTCCTTAGCGTCTCAGCCGACGAGGGGTTAGAGTGAGCTCGTCAGTAGTAGATCGATGTCCGTAGCTTTGATTTCGAAGCGTTTGCCGAGGTAGTGATTCGTTAAACAACCGCGATAAGTGTAAACGCCGTGCCGTAGACCAGGATGGTGGAAGATGAAGCGTTCGAAATTTCGGCTTTCTTCGGCCTGGATTAATAGGGGCGTAATAATATTACTGGTGGCGATGCTCGCCGTACGGCCAATGCGGCTCGCGATATTGGGTACGCAGAAGTGAATTACATCGTGGCAGCGGAAGGTGGGCTTGTCGAGGCTCGTCAGTTTACTTGTGGCAAAACAACCGCCTTGGTCAATGCTGATGTCGATGATCACCGAATCCGGGCGCATGGCGCGGACCATATCTTCACTCACTACGATGGGTGTCCGGCCATTTTCGGCGTGGATCGCCCCAATGGCTACTTCGGCGGTGAGCAACTCCCGCTTAAGATAAACGGGGTTCATAGCGCTGGTAAATAATTGACGTCCTACGGCGTTTTGTAGCCGCATAAGTTTGTGGATATTATCATCAAAAACCCGCACTTCTGCCCCCATTCCCAGGGCCGCTCGGGTGGCGTATTCGGCCACAACCCCACCTCCAAGTATGACCACTTTAGCACTCGGCACACCGGAGATGCCCCCCAGTAAAACGCCCGGTCCACTATTATCGGAACTCAACAACTGCGCCGCCGTTTGGATGGCTGCAATTCCAGCCATTTCACTCATCGTACGAACAATCGGAAAAGAACCAGAATCATCCTGAATGTACTCCATAGCTAACGCGATGATCCGCTTGTGCTTGAGGCGATATAGGTATTCAGCGCTGATGATGGGAAGCTGAAGTGGCGAGATCAAGATGCTGCCACTATTCATCATATCAATTTCCTCCAGCGTTGGCGGTGCTACCTTGATGATGATGTGGGCTTTTCGGTACACTTCGGCCGCAGAATAGGCAATCTGTGCTCCTGCTTCAGAAAAATCGTTGTCGCGAAAGTTGCTGGCCAGCCCCGCTCCGGTTTCAACAATAATCTGATGGCCACGGCCCGTTAGCGATTGGATACTACTAGGGACTAAGCTAATCCGTTTTTCCAAAAGGGTAATTTCTTTGGGAATACCGATGAGCAATTCGCGCGACTTCGGAGAGATCTCCAAGGTCTCCGTCTGGGTCTCCCGGTAGGTGCCCGTCAATTCACCGGGAACGGGAATTTTTTTATCCTTTTCGCTCATGCTATTGCTGGTGTAACGCTCAGTGTACGTGTATCCGTGTTGGCCACGCTTGGATCTTGTTGTCCTTCGGTCGAATGGGAAAGCTGTAAATGAACAACGCCCGAAGGCAATAAGGGTTCGATGACTTGTGGCCACTCAATGAAACAGTAATCTCCTCGATCCAGATAATCTTCAAAGCCAATGGCTAATGCTTCGTCCACGTCCTTTAGTCGGTAACAATCGATGTGAAAAACGATCAGTCCGTCTCCGTGATATTCATTTACAATACTGAAGGTAGGACTACTGGGGTCATCTTCGATGCCAATCTGCCGGCAAAATTCCGCCACCAGCGTCGTCTTTCCCGCTCCAAGATCACCCGTGAGGGTAAACAGTCGTGCCGTGGGATACTGCGCTTGCAGCTCCTGCACAACAGCTGGCAAATCGACGAGAGAAAATGTTCGTTGCAAGTTATTGGATTAGAAGTTGAAACAATTGCCAAAAAACAAGATCACTATTGTTCCGCCGACGAAAATACGCAATAGTCCCAACAATCTCCCGCTTTGTATCTTTATATCGCCATGACTAACCACCAGCACACCACCATCACGCTATTGAGCTTTGATTCCCTAGCGAGTAAGTGGTGGATGTTTACCCAAATGGGGCTTGCCATCGGCCAACTAGCAAAAACACCTGGATTGCAATTTGGTCGCCTCCTTGGGAGCGGCGGCGGGAATGGTTTCAGCATCTGGCCAAACTTCGGGATGTACGCATGGCTGGGTCAGTGGGAAAGTAAATCGGCGGCCCAGCAATTTTTCACCCAAAATAATTGGTTTACAAAGGCCAAAAATCGAAGTAGTGGACTGACTACCTTTCACTTAGAACCCACCATGGCCCACGGAAAATGGGCGGGAGAGCAGCCTTTTCCGCTCACGAATAACTACGATCCTAAAAAACCCGTAGCCGTCATTACACGAGCGACCATCCGCACGCGTAAATTGCCCGATTTCTGGCGATACGTGCCTAGTACTAGTAAGAGTGTCTACGATCATCCCGCTCGCTTACTCAGCATTGGGGTTGGGGAATATCCCATCTTTATGCAGGCAACCTTCAGCTACTGGACCAGCGGCAAAGCTATGCAAGACTTTGCTTACAAAAGCGACCACCACAAGGAGGTCGTTAAGCTAACTCGCGAGCGCGATTGGTACAAGGAAGAGCTATTCGTCCGCTTTACGGTCCTAGAGGTGGAGGGGGATGACCCGGTGGCGTTATTAGGAGCCCCCGATTGATTTTCCACGCAAATCGTAAAGTTGTTTTTCAATTTACATGCTTAAATCCATCAAAGCTCTAAAGCTCTTCGCACCCGCCGCTGTAACTCAGGCACAACTTCCGCTTCGAACCAAGCATTCCTCGCTAGCCATATTCTGTTTCGGGGTGAAGGGTGTGGCAATGGGAAATAATCAGGGGTATAAGCTTGGTAGCTTTTCACCGTTTCCGTCAACGTCCTTTCACGTTTCTCCCCCAAATAAGCCCGCTGAGCATACTGCCCAATTAAGATTTTAATCTGTGCATCTGGTACGGCCCGTAGCATTTTATCGTGCCACAATGGAGCACATTCTGGCCGCGGCGGCAAGTCACCACTTTTCCCTTTACCAGGATAGCAAAAGCCCATGGGCAGGATGCCGAAATTGTCAGGATTATAAAAGGTATCCTCATCAACCCCAAGCCACCGCCTCAGCCTTTTTCCACTCTGATCCATCCAAGCAACGCCATTGCTGTGTACCACCGAGCCCGGCGCTTGACTGATGAGCCAGATCTTAGTATTGCCCGAAAAGTTAACGATTGGCCGCGGGCCAAAGGGCAAACAGTCTGCGCAGTGTGTACAGCTTCTGG
>JBCDGT010000555.1:0-3489 GCA_038750915.1 Bacteroidota bacterium | reverse complement strand
CCTGGTTGCGTACTGGCCGGATGTCCTCTGGAAAATCTTCGGGCAACAACGCTCGGGCAAAAGCATTGACCGTTATGAGGATCTGGCGCGGCCGCAGGATGCCAAGTTCGGATAAATGAGCCGTACCATTTACTATTTTTTCCACCTTCGTCCCGAAGAGGAAACGTACCCCCAAGGTCTGCGCCTCCCGCAACAACAAACGGACCAGTTTACCCGGGTGTAACTGTGCCTCCAGCAGATTTTGCAGGAGTAAAGGATTACCGACAAAGGGGCCCACATCCTGTTGTACGGACCAGGTTTCCTCCAAGCCAGTTACTTCTCGCAAAAGCCGGTTCAACCCTCGCAGCCGGTCTTGCACCATGGCTATCTTCTCTGCCTCATCTACCAATTCGTAGCCCCCCAGCTGCTGCCAATCGATGTCCCGCCCCGCGAAGTTGCGTGCTAAAGCCTGGATGCCAGCGTAACGCTTTTTAACCGTTTCCACTACTGCCCTCTCCCCGTAGGCGTCAAGATCAGCTAACAGTTCCGTCGGCCCACCAAAACAGGCGAAACCAGCATTTCGGGTGCTTGCGCCTCGTGGGAGCGGTGCTCGCTCCACTACCAGTACTTCCAACGTTGGTGCTTCCCGCTTCAGGGCAAGAGCCGCCTGTAAGCCCGTCAGCCCCGCGCCGACGATCAGGACGTCCGGTGAACGTAAGAAGGTAGTTAGTTCCCAGTAAGAGGTACGGTACGGCATGGGGTTAAAGATAGCTTACTACGGCCGACCACCCGCTGCGCGGGTCCGAAGTGAAAGGTCGTTGTACGGCAGGGCAATCGCATTAGAGCCTGCACAACAAATAAATTGGTTAGGTATTTTCACAAATTAGGTCCTGTGACTGTCTGAGCGCAGCGAGTTTGAGCAGGACGAGCATTTTTTGGTTCGTTTTTTTTGCGAATGAAAAAAATGAACAAATTAATGCTTGCAAAGAATAGTGAAAGCTGTTGAAAAACAACATTTAGAAAGCAAAGAATTCTAATGCGATCGCCCTGCGTTGTACGGCCTTACGCAATAACATCCACGCACTACCTTACCTTTGCTACCATGACGGATGACCAGTTACTCACCTCTTGCCTGCGCAAGATCGAGGCCAAAACCGGCTGGGGGCCGGTGGAGGGATGGACGAACCAGGACTTTACTGAGCTGTCCGTCAAAATCGCCGCTGCTACTTCCGTACACCTAAGCGCAACCACCCTAAAGCGGGTCTGGGGGCGGGTCGCCTACGCAAGTAAACCCAGCGCCACTACGCTCGACACCCTGGCCCGCTACCTTGGCCAGGAGAACTGGAGGGCATTCCGCCAGGCGGTTAGTGAGCAAGAAAAGGAGCATACTGCCCCGGCAGTAGCAGCGGGCCTGTCCCCAAAGAAGCGAGTAGCCAAAAACCCCGCCCGGCTCTACCTCTACTACTTACTCCCCCTGGCAGCACTAGCCGTGGCGATTTCTTTGCTGTCTTCAGAATCCACGCCGGCACCCGCGGCAGCGCCCCTAACTCCCGCCTTAAACCCCGCAGACTTTACCTTTAGCTTTCGGCCAGTAGCCTCCGGTGTTCCTAATTCCGTGGTTTTCAATTATGACGCCAGTGCCGCGCCCTACGATTCTATCTTTCTCCAACAGAACTGGGATGACCGCCGCCGGGAACGCATTCCTCGCTCCGGCAAGGTGCACACCTCTATCTATTACCTGCCCGGCTTCTTCAACGCCAAATTGATCATTGGCGATCAGATGGTACAAAACCGCGACCTCTACCTCCGCTCCGAAGGCTGGGTGACCGCCATCGACGCCGATCCTGTACCGGTATACCTACCAACTACCACCACCGTAAAGGATGGGCGGATTGCCATCACGGAGGAGCACCTAGCAAGCCTGGGCATCCCACTTCAGCCCGCCCCCCCAACCTCCGTCATCACCCACGTCGGCGCCCTCGATGGCCTTTATTCCGATAATTTTACCTTCCGCACCCGCCTACGGCACGACTACGCCACCGGAGCCGCCGTCTGCCAACGCGCCCGGGTACTCCTCCTACTCAAGAACAGTGCCATTATCATCCCCCTTAGCCGTCCGGGCTGTGTAGCCGATCTTTACCTACTCGCCGGCGGCCAGGAGTTCCAAGGACGCGACTTCGACCTCTCCGCCTTCGGCGTCGTCGGCGACAACTGGCTCGAACTCGAATGTGTCGGTAAAGATGATCTATTAAACTTTTACATCAATGGCCGTAAGGTATTTACGGTCGAAAGTGAACAAGCACCTAAGGAATTTGTAGGTATTCGCTACGAGTTCTCCGGCCTCGGCTCCGTCGACGAGCTGTACTTCGGCAACGCCGCCGGCACGGTTTGGGCCGAAAATTTTTCTGAATGAGCAACACGATCTGGACGACTCCTCCCACCATCGAAGGCCTCCACCAAATGAGTCTCGGCACCATCGGCGATACCATCGGCATCCGCTTTACCGAAATCGGTGATGATTACCTGGTCGCCGAAATGCCCGTTCATGAACGCACCGTTCAGCCCATGCGGATGTTACACGGTGGAGCTTCTTGCGTTCTCGCCGAAACCCTCGGAAGTGTAGCGGGTATGCTGGTCTTAAAAGACATCAACAAGGAATACGTCGTCGGCACTGAAATCAATGCCAGTCACCTCCGGGGCGTCCGGGAAGGAGGAAAGGTTTTCGGTAAAGTTACCCCCGTCCGCATCGGCCGCCGCGTCCAGGTGTGGCAAATCGATATCACCGACCAAAGGGGGAAGTTAGTCTGTGTTAGTCGGCTAACTTGTCAGGTAGTAGGAAGTTAGGAGGCGGGCGTACGCCCTGCTTTTAGACGGTTTATGGCCTATTAGTCGGTAGATGCTTGCCCCTAAGCTATTATCCAAAACTGTCAATATCTGACGAGTGGCCATACTTATTCTTGGCTTTGCACCTTTAAATCTAGAAATATTGTGATCTTTATTGTCCGCTCAGCTATTTAGCAACTAGTTGCTCACTTTGAATTTCGACCGCTTATGCCTAAGACATTTACCAATTGCCTTTTCCTCAGCCTCGCCTTGTTGCCCCTACTTTTCACCTCCTGCGCGGATGACGATCAGGCATTCGATCCAGGCACAGAAGACACGGGCTATTTAGTTACTGCGGAACCATTGGTCATTGAAGCCGGTAAAAGTATTGCTTACCGAGACGCGTCAGTTGGCGGAGAAATTTGGGCGTGGGAGTTTGAAGGAGGAGACCCCTTCAGGTCCTCAGATCGGGCCATAACAACCGTTTACCCTGAAGCAGGCTCTTACATCACCACCCTCATTACTTATTTTACGGATGGTACCAGACGTCGGTTTTCGCTACGGCCCAGGGTATTACCACGCATGGAACCCGACTTCACCGTTGCCTCCCGACAAAACCCCGCTGGCACCTCCGTTAGCTTCAATAACCAGACCATCGGAATCGGAGAACTCCCCGCAAGCTTACTG
>JBCDGT010000554.1:0-3491 GCA_038750915.1 Bacteroidota bacterium | reverse complement strand
TTGGTCTTTTGGTACTTTAGTCTTTTACAAAGGAGGGTGGACCTTCCGGTCTGCCACTTGTTTGGTCTATTGGTACTTTGGTATTTTAACTCCTTCTCCAGCGCAGCAGTTAGGAGAGATCTTGCGTGGGGCTTAGGGGGCTTTTACTACTACTCGCAAGCGGTAGGCTGCAGGAGTGGTCTCTACTCGCGCTACTGGGTAAGGGTCGAGGGCGAGTAGCCTGACTTTACCTCCTTCAATGGGTAAGGTAACCAGGTTTTTGGGGTCTGTGTCTATTATGACCTCCTCCGGTGCGGCGGTGCCCCGTTGGAGTTGCACGACGGCTTCGCCGGCACGTACGCAATTTACTCCCTGGGGGCAGCGGCTATCAGACACCACCCGCAGGAAGGTAAAGGCGGCGGTATTTTTTCCGACGCTTAACGACTGGCCGGGAGCAAGTTCCTCCGACTGATCGAAAGCAACGCTTATGACCTTCCCCGATTTAGCACTCGTTTCTGCAACTTTGGCGGTACAATTGTTTAGGATAAGCAAGATACACAAGGGGAGGAGATATTTGGACATGCAAGAGAGATTAGGCCAGTAAGTTAGGGTAAATGACCGGGGCGAAACGAATTACTCTTATCGTCTTGCCGTACTACTTGGCCAGCACCCGCGGTAGCGCCCTGAACTATTAGGTAATAAAGTTCATTAGCATACGGATTACTAACCATTTCAGATCAAAATGAAGAAGCTACTACTATTGCTGGCCTTACTGGCTGGCGTCACCCTCGTATTCGGCCAGGACGCCGAGATGAAATCCGACACCGCAAAAAAGAAAAAGGACCCCTACCAAGAGCTAATCAAGGACGCCGAAGTACAAGAAGGCCTGTTCACCGTAATCAACAAAGAAGGGAAGACCTACTTTGAAATTTCGAAAGATATACTGGAAGACGAAATCCTCATTGTAAGCCGGATCAGTGGCTTCGTCAAAGGACTCAACTTTGGTGGCGCGGGAACTAAGAGCCGACCTCAGCAGGTCATCCGCTGGCAAAAACACGGCGACAAACTGCTGCTACGCAGCGTGAGCTACAATAGCGTAGCTAGTGAGAATGACCCCATTTATCAGTCCGTAAAGAACAATAATTTTGAACCCATTGTAGGGGCCTTTCCAATTAAGACCTACGGTAAAGACAGTATGAGCATGGTCGCGGATGTGACGAACCTGTTCACCACCGACGTGGCGATGATTGGCGCGATGAGTGATAACCAACGCAGGAATTTTGCCATCAAGGGCTTGGATAAGACCCGCAGTATGGTGATGTACACCAAGGCTTTTCCCAGTAATGTTGAAGTGCGCCACGTACTAACCTATAACGGCGGTAAGCTGCCCGATAACCAGCTGACGGGGACGCTTTCCGTGGAGATGAACCAGAGTTTCATTCGCCTTCCGGAAGACCCGATGCAACCCCGGATCTACGATCCTCGCGTGGCCTACTTTAGCATTCAGCAAACGAACTATAGCCTTGATGAGCAGCGGGCCCAAAGCCAGCGTTTCATTACCCGCTGGCGCCTAGAGCCCGTGGACATGGAAGCATGGAAACGTGGTGAGCTGGTGGACGTGAAAAAACCCATCGTTTACTACATCGACCCTGCCACCCCTACCGATTGGGCGCCCTACATCAAACAAGGAGTAGACGATTGGCAAAAAGCTTTTGAAGCCATTGGCCTAAAGAATGCTATTCGGGGAGAATATGCGCCAACCAAGGAGGAGAACCCCGATTGGAGTCCGGAGGACGTCCGTTATTCCGTCATTCGCTACGTTTCTACGGATATCCAGAATGCTCAAGGACCACACGTACACGATCCAAGGACCGGAGAGATTCTGGAAAGTGACATTATTTGGTACCACAACGTCATGCGGCTACTCCGCAATTGGTTCCTGATCCAAACGGCGGCGGTCAACCCCGAAGCTCGTACGCCTAAGTTTAAGAAAAAAGTGATGGGTGAACTGATTCGCTTCGTAAGTGCGCACGAAGTAGGGCATACACTAGGCCTGCCGCACAACATGGGCAGCTCAGCGGCCTATACTGTAGAGCAATTACGGAGCCCTGGATTCGTACAAGAAAACGGAACCGCTCCCAGTATTATGGATTATGCGCGCTTCAACTACGTTGCTCAACCTGAAGACAAGAACGTTGGCCTGCACCCTAAGATCGGTCCTTATGATTACCACTCGATCGCTTTTGGCTACAAGCCGATTCCTGAGGCCAATAGCGCTTTGGAGGAACGCCCTTTTATCAATGCAATGATCAAGGATAAGGCTGATGATCCTCGTTATCGCTTCGGTGCCCAGCGTTTCAATGGGCATGACCCCAGTGCCCAGACGGAGGACCTCAGCGGTGACGCTGTACTTGCTTCCAGCTTAGGCATTGAAAACCTCAAGCGCATCGTCCCGAATATCGTGGAGTGGATGAGCGAGGACGGTAAGTACTTCGATAACGTCGAAGAAGTTTATGATAACGTCATCAATCAACTGCGTCGCTATACGGGCCACGTAGCTAACCATGTCGGCGGCGTCATTGAATGGCAGCGGACGGCGGACGAAGGCAAAAAGGTGTACGAAACCGTTTCTGCGGATAAGCAAAGGGCGGCCGTCGATTTCGTTAACCAGCAGATCTTTACGACCCCCTCATGGTTGATGGATGATGATATTTTGCAGCGGATTTCTCCCAGCGGCGTGAATGCCAAAATCAACCGCCTGCAAAGTGGAGCCATCCGAACCCTAATGAGCACCAGCCGTTTGAACCGCCTGGCCGAGCAGAAGTCACTCGATGAAAATGCCTATGGTTTGATGGACCTTATGCAGCAAACCCTCGACGGTATTTTCACGGAGGCTAATACGAATTCCAGCATCGGCCGGAACCTACAGCTGACCTACATCGACGGGCTATCGAGTATTCTCGAAAACGACGGGGTAAATGCTGACGTTAAAGCGGCCGCTCGAGCTACCCTTGGTAACATCTCTCGGATGATGGCTAGTGATGTCTTGGTCAGCGGCGACATCTTAAAGCAGGCTTTTGGTGAGCAAACCCTCGTTATGGGCCATAAACAGGAGCTGAGCCAGCGGATTAAGCTGGCGTTACAGGGGGTGGAAGCGCTGATGGAAAAAGGGAAATAGAACAGTTTGAAGTACGAAGTAAGAAAGATGAAATTTCAAATTTCTCACTTCGTACTTCAGCCTTCAAATTTCTCTACTACCACTCCACCCGGTCCCCTTCCTTTAGCCCGTGGCGTTGGGCGTAGCCAGCGTTAACCTCCAGCACGTAGGCGGCGGGCGCTACGCTGGTAACTTGATCGGTACTTCTGGGTACGGTGTTTTCTCTGATTTTAACGATGCGTTTATCCGCCCCGATGAAAATGATGTCTAGAGAGATGTAAGTATTCAGCATCCAGAATGCCTGCGGCTTTACGGAAGGCATTAGGAAAAGCATACCTTGGTTCTCTTCCATCTT
>JBCDGT010000553.1:0-3512 GCA_038750915.1 Bacteroidota bacterium | reverse complement strand
TCAAGCTAGGAAGTAAAAAGAGAAATAGCCAGATATTTAACTCCACGTAAGAGATATTAAGGAAATTTGCGGCATTTATGCAAAAATCGGTGCAATACCAGTAGATGAAATCGATGATTTTACCCATTGCTTTTTCTAAGTATGCCCCAGAGTAAAAGCATAATAACTGCGGGGGAAATAATCACGTAGATTAAGAGATTAACCTCTTGGTAATTCAAACCGAAAGGATTGTTTTTGAGCCAGCTAATATTTTGCTCATACTTTCTTTTTGCGATCAGAGAAAGAGCGCTTTGGGAAGCATTTTGAGGAAAATGTAGGCACTCATTATCATGACAATAACGGGTGCAAATATCCTCCTGGAAAGAATGTGAAGGTGCCGGACTTGTTTCGTTTACTATTACAATAATGAGGACAGAAAAAAGCAGGGCAAAGAAGAGATAAATTCTTCTCATAAATACCGATTGTAAAAAGTGTTAATTCCTTTTTTCACGATCTTTGTTTATAGCTGCAGTAAAATCATAATCGAAAACCTCGTTCGTACCAAAGTCAAAGGTAGGAATGCCTAGATCATCAATAACTAAAATAGGTTCTGGTCTATTTAAGACAAGATTAAGCACTAATATCCTGTTTTCCTTATCCAAGCTAATGTTGAATGGAGTTCCTGGTTTATAGCCATTAGCATCTCGTATGCTTTTGGGAATTAGAACCCTTCCGGAGGAATCAATCTTACATGTCATCACTACCGTAGTTTGTGTAAAAACATCTTTACTGGTGCGAATAGTTACCGAGTCAACATAACACACTACCAAAAATCACCGCAACAAAGTCAAATCCCCCGACAACTCCATCTCCGTTCCATTCAGGAAGCCGAGAGAAGCCGTGTAGACGAAAACGGCTGGGTTCATTTGTTTGCCGTCGAAGACACCATCCCAGCCTAAACTGGGCTCATTGGGGAGGAAGTCTTCTCGTTCAAAGACAAGATTCCCCCACCGATCGTAAATGCGCAGGTAATTGATCCGTTCTACAGCCGGGCCACTGAAAATGGTGAAACCATCATTGGCACCGTCGCCGTTGGGACTAAAGGCATTCGGAACGTAAAAAGGGCGGTCTTCGATCACGGCAACTTCTACCTGAGCGGTGTCTACGCAGCCGTCGGCGTTGGTGCCAGTAACCGTATATAAGGTAGTCCTGACCGGTGCGGCGCGGACGCGGGTGCAAGCAGGGTCGAGACAGAGCAAACTATCCGGGCCCCAGGTATAGGTGACGGGATTATAATTACTCACTACTCGCAAAATGGTGTCAAAGCCTAAGAAAATCCGGGCGTCTCCACCGGGATTGATGATAAATTCTCGTGGCTCCGTTAGCCGGGCATCAAGGGAATCCAGGCAGCCATTGGCGTCCATTACGTAGAGCCGGTAGTCTCCGGCTAGTAGGTCGGCAAGGAGTGGGTCTGTCTGAAAATTTTCCCCATCGGCACTGTAGGTAAAGCTTGGCGTACCCCCCGTGGCAGAAAGCCGGAAGGAACCCGTTGGCTCCCCGAAGCACCGCAGGTCAAGGGTCTCTTCGAGTACCGGGAAAATTTCGTTAGGCTCGTTAATATTGACGGTTTCTGTACGGACACAGCCGTTTTGGTCGGTCAGACGAACAGTGTAGCTACCCGGTTCTAAATCTTGGCGAACAGTATCCGCGCTCTGCCCGTCAAACCAGGAATAGGTGTAGCCTGGCCGACCGCCACTGGCAATGATGACAATTTCTCCGTCATCTGCTCCAAAGCAACTAATATCCGTTTGGTCCGAGGCTAATTGAATCACGGGCGGTTCGGTGACTTCGATGGTGAATATTCCCATACAGCCCGTGGCATCTACCGCATTGACGGTATAGGAACCAGCCGTTAAACCTGAGCGAATATTACTGCTCTGGAAGCCATCGCCCAGATTGAAATCGTACTGATAATCGGGCAGTCCATTGGCAATCTGTATTTCAATGCTACCACTAGCTTCGCCGGCGCAGATGGGTTCGGTGAATACGGGCGCCCCCTGCACTAATCCGAGTGCTAGTTCTTCTACCGGAATAATCTGTTCTACTACACAATTATTTCCGTCTCTGACTTGTACCGTCACGTCGCCACGGGAAAGATCCGTGATCCGATCGTTATTGCTGAAAGGACCGTTGTTGAAGCTGTATTCATAAGGAGTGGTACCACCGCTGAGCGCTCTAAATTGTAAGGCTCCATTCGTCCCCCCCGCGCAGTCAGGGCGGGTAATTAAGGTGTCAAAAGTATAATCTGGTGGACCACTGACGGTGAAAGCGAAAGTCTCCTCACAACCGGATTCATCGCTCACCGTGACGGTATAATCTCCTACGCCAAGGTTTTCCAGGTCTTCGCTCATTTCCCCGTTACTCCAATTAAAAGCAAGAGTATTCGGGCTGAAACTACTAGAGCTAGTCAAGTTAATGGCACCCGTAATATCATTTGGGCAAAGCACGTCACTGGTCAGTGCGGTGCCAGTAAATTGTCCGTCACAGCAGATGACGTTTACTTCCTGCTGGTTCAGTATTTCTCGACACTCTCGGGTCGTCTCGATGATGAGTTCTACACCGGGGTTACCGGGGGCCCCGAATACTACTTCGTGAGGCCCCGGACCAGTTGCTGTCCGGGGCGTAGCCGAAGGGCCAAAGTTCCATTCCCGAGATACAATGGGGTCAAGGGAAGTGGACATATCTTGAAAAGTAATGGCGTCCCCTACGCACACTTCGGTACTGCTAAAAGTGAAGTCTACCGCAGGCCCTACGAAGGTGCCCGTGCCGCCAAATTCAATACTGAAACCATCACCGGAAGCGGAGAAATTAAAAATGACAACCGCGTAGCTACGACCGGCCACCATATCGATGGAGCGAGCGAAGTTATTATTACCGGCTTGGGTATCACAGCCGCAGCTTTCCGCCGTGTCGGGATCGTCATCCCTAAGGCCAGTATCGCCGAGACAGGGTAAATTCTGGGCGTCGGTATTACCATTGGTCTCTCCGGAATACATACAGCGCAGCGTTTCCCTTGCATCACAATCATCCAGCCCGTTGGTGAGCTCGTAGACGGCGAAGTCTATGTCTTCGTTGACGGCAGCTCCAAGCGGGGTAATGGTAAAAGAAAGGGTGCCAGCTTGATCGCAAGTCCACTTATACCAGGCGGAATTGTCTTCGGTTGGAAGACACTGCGCGGGATTAATGCAGCCCTGAAAGAGCAGGTCTTCTCGGACATTTCCGTTCCCGGATAAAAACTCTACACTGAAAGGGGATTTGTCACATAGGATTACCCCGGTACTACAGTCTCCACTTGGCTCCGGCACGTTATCGAATTGTTCTAAACAAAGCTCAAAGGTGCCTTCATTACCGTTGCGGGCGCCTACCATGATAAAGTAGGTCTCCCCTACCGTTAAATCAGTTACGATAGCATTTACACCATTACGATCTTGGAAGGGTGATTTACAGACCAGAGATTCATTCCGCGTCAGTCC
>JBCDGT010000552.1:0-3518 GCA_038750915.1 Bacteroidota bacterium | reverse complement strand
TCTCGACCATCACGTGCTTGAGCCTAATAGCGACCGGACAACCGTTCAGTTATTCAACCGAGGACGGCAATTGGTCAATCAAGAAGACAAAGAACAGGAGGCGCTTAATATGATGACGAAAGTCGTTGGCCGGTTCGCTCGCCACGCTCAGGCCTACGAACGCCGTGGCTACGTCAATCTTCGCCTTGACAACACCAAAGATGCCATTTACGACTACGACAAGAGCCTCAAAATCAACCCTTCCATGCCGGAAAGCCATTACGGAAGGGGGCTTGCATACGCTCGGCTAGAAGATTGGGAAAAAGCCGCCATCGACTTTGATGCGGTAACCAAAAATAGTATTCCACACCAGGCCGTCTACTGGATGGCGCAAGTTGCTTTAGGCGACACCTATCTCCATTTAGGACGCCCGGTAGATGCGCTCCGGGTATACAATATGTTTACCAAGCGCAAGCAGCGCATCGCCAGCCTAGACCGCTACGACCGGCGGGTAAATTATACTTTCGGCAAACTATTGAGTAAGAGCGCTCGCTACTACGACGCTATTGCCGCCTTTGAACGTGCTCTTGTATCCGAAGCAGATAAAAAGGCCCCCAGTGAAGCAGAAATCCGCTACCAATTAGGGCTAACCTTACAGGCGGACGGAAAAATTGACCTAGCCGTGGAACAGCTTAACCTGGCAGCTGAGGAGATTCCCGCTGCCAAAGAAGCACTATCCGCCGCAAGGGTAGGCGCCTAATAACATCCCGCTTGTCCGCAACGTTAGGAGGGTAGACTCAACTACTGCTCTTGCCACGTTTCACCACTTCCTACTGCTTATTACTTTTTCTCTTACTAACGCAGTGTGCAACTGCTCAAAAGAGAAGTGTTCAAACTATCGCAGACCTCTCCAAGAAAGATCAAAAGCTTCTGGCCAGTGCTCGTTCTTCTTTTGGGAAGGGAATGACTTTGGACGCCAAGCGGGAGCTCGATGATCTCCTGCAACGGCACCCCGCCAATCGCGAGTTGTACTTCTTACGTTCTGAAGTGTTAAAGACTTTGGGTCAGTACTCGGCGGCGGCAAAAGATATTAACGCGGGTATTTCCTCCAATACGAAGCCCCCTCGAACCATTGCTTACCGTAAACTAGGGGAAGTAGCTGCTCTAGCAGGAGACTTTGCGGGCGCCGTAAATGCTTATCAAAAATACCTTGAGTTGATTCCTGCCAACTCCCGTGGTGACCGGCGACAAAAAGCCGAAGCCCTACTAGCCCGGGCGGAATTCGCAGCAACCTTGGCGGCTAGCCCTGTCCCCTATTCCCCTACGCGGTTGAATGATAGCATCAACACCGATGCTCACCTCGAGTATTTCCCTAGCCTGAGTGTCGACGGAGAGCGGTTGGTTTTCACGCGCAGGGTAGCTGGGCAGAACGAAGACTTCTATTTCAGCAGCAAACGAATAGACGGTAGCTGGAGCACCGCTAAGCCACTGGATGGTATTAATACCGAATTTGATGAAGGAGCACAGACGATGACCGCTGACGGAAACTACTTGGTGTATACCGTTTGTAACCGCCCTAATGGAGCAGGCGGCTGTGATTTGTATTTCTCAGAATGGACTGGCGAACATTGGACTCTCGCCCGCTCCATCGGAAATCATATCAACAGCCGATGGTACGAGGCCCAACCGAGTATTTCCGCCGACGGACAACTCCTCTTCTTCACTAGTAACCGCCCCGGAGGTCAGGGTAATAATGACCTCTACGCCTGTAGGCGCCGCCCAGATGGAAAATGGTCCCAGCCAGTAAACGTGGGTAAGCAAGTCAATACTGCCGGGCAAGACCAATACCCCTTCTGGTCGGCGGATGGGCAGACCCTCTTTTTTACGAGTGATGGTCATCCTGGCTTGGGTGGAGAAGACCTTTTCCGGACTGTATTGGGTGCAGACAGTAGATGGAGTACGCCCGAGAATTTAGGCTATCCCATTAATACTGCGGCCAACGAAACGACGCTATTCGTCGCTCTAAACGGCACCAAGGCCTACTTCAGCAAGAGGGAAGTTGATCCCACAACAGGAGCAGCAGATGTTGATCTGTACACCTTCAACCTCCCCCCCACGATCCGGCCACTACCGACGACCTACCTTAAAGCCAGCATTACTGATGCCGTTAGCGGAGCACCTTTAGAGGCTACCGTGCGCTTGCGTCCCACCACCCAAGATGCCGCCCCGATGGAACGCTTGGCTGATTCCGAAGGCCACTTCATTGCAGTACTGCCCTCTGGAAAAGACTATGCCTTTACCGTCGATCACCCTGGGTACCTTTTTTACGCTGATCGTTTTCCTCTGGCGGAAGGCTTTAGCCAGGAGAAACCTTATCTACTGGAGATTAAATTACAACCACTTAGCCCTATCAGCGCAAGCAGCGGAACGGAAGAGGATGGCGCTACCGCCTTCCGGAATGTCTTGTTTGCCACCGGTAGTGCTACCCTTTTGGCCGTATCTGCCGATGAACTGGATCGTCTGGCCAGCTTACTACTAAAAGCCCCGGATTATCAGGTAGCCATTAACGGGCATACCGATGACGTCGGAAACGATGACGACAACCTTAAGCTCAGCGAGCAGCGCGCGGAATCCGTGAAGGCTTACCTCATCGAACAAGGAGTTGCGGCCAGCCGGATCACTACCCAAGGCTTTGGTGAATCACGCCCGGTAGCAAGTAACGAAACCGAAGAGGGGCGTGCTAAAAACCGGCGGACCACCTTCAAGTTGAGTAAAAAATAGTGGGCACCGACAACAACCAACCACCAACATAGTCTCTCCTTGAAGGCGCATTAACCTGCTCCTGCTCACGCTTCGCGAACCACGGGAGCACCTGCGTACGCGCCCAAGGTATTCTGATATTTTTACTTGCACCCGACGATCTTAAAGTCGCTGCCCGTACCTTTGTCTTTATGGACAAAACCGCCCCTTCCCGCCCGTTTTGGGCTACGCTCATCAGCGGTGCTTTTCATCCCCTGTTGGTACCAACCATGATGTTCATCCTCCTGGTGGTCATTAATCCCTACTTGTTTGGCAGCAATGGGTTTAGCGATCGGCGAACGATGCTGACACTTATCATGATGATTCTGTACACTTGTGTCATTCCGGTGATTGCCGTGGTATTAATGCGACTCTTGAACATGGTAAATAGCATTCAAATGGAAGATAGGATGGAGCGCATCGGGCCCCTGCTTCTGGTAATGGTATTATACTTCTGGGTTTACTACAACTTCAGTCAAAGCAACGATGTACCAACCATTTTCTCTGCCTTTCTACTTGGGGTAGTGATTGCGCTAGCCGTTTCTTTTGCCGTCAACGTCGTTGATAAAATCAGCCTTCATGCCGTAGGAATGGGAGGTTTGACCGGCATGGTAATGGTCTCGATGGCACTTTTCGGAAGCGAAGGGCTGCACTTAGGCGGCCTGAGGGTGAGTCTTGGGCTACTTGTCATTTTGGTAGTTCTGGCAGCGGGTCTAGTCGGTTCCGCTCGTTTAGCGATG
>JBCDGT010000551.1:0-3521 GCA_038750915.1 Bacteroidota bacterium | reverse complement strand
GTTAGGCGCCTGGGAGGGGGAGAGGTAAAAAACTCCCTCTCCAGCGTAGCGGTCCGGGGTGCGCCTTTTGGGCTAGGGGCCCAAAAGTAAGCTAGGGGAGAGGTCAGTTAAAAATCTGGATCATTATTAATCGTCCCTCCACCAAAGGGATCGTTGGGCAAAAAGAGGCTATCGCGCCCATCCTCCAGCATATCATCGTTACCGCTGGAATAGGCTTCACAGTTCAACTCGATGCCAAGATCTCCGCGGGGACGGTAGAAGTCTCTTTTCGTATTCCATTCTACCTTTTCGTCGCCCTGGGCGGCTTTGACGAACTCCCGGAAGAAGGGCTTGGCCATGTGCGAGCCGCCGCCGTAGCGCAGGCTACGGAAGCGAATCCAGCGTGCGTAGCCACCTACCCAAGTACCAACAACCAGCTCTGGGGTGATGCCCATGTACCAGCCATCGGTCTGGTCGTTGGTCGTACCAGTTTTTCCGCCGATGGGCCCCTTAACGCCCCGTAGGTTACCCACGGAAGCTTTGCGGAGCATATCGACCATGACGTAGTTCGCTGCCGGACTAATGGCGCGGCGGTTCTCGGACACGTGTTCGTAGATCACCCGTCCGGTACGGTCTTCGATCTTGGTTAAGAAGATCGGCTTATTGAAAAAGCCGTTGTTGCCGAAGGTGGTGTAGGCCCCGGTCATTTGCTGGACCGTCAGGTCGACCGACCCCAATGCCAAAGAAGGGACTGGCGGAATTTCCTCCTTAGGGATGCCCATATTGGCCACCAGCGTCCGTACGGGTTCCGCACTGCCGAGTTCTTGCATCAGGTAAGCCGAAACGGTGTTAACGGAATTCTTCAAACCGTGGTAAAGGTTCATGAAGTTACCGCTGTAGTTATCGTTGGAGTTTCGTGGCGTCCAGGGTTCTTGGAGGTAGAAACTGCCGTCGCCCGGGGCGATGGTGATCGGTTGGTCCAGCACCTCGAAACAGGGGCTGATGCCGCGTAAGTCTACCGAAGTGGCGTAAACGAAGGGCTTGAAGGTAGAGCCCACTTGCCGCTTAGTCGTTACGTGATCAAACTGGAACCACTTGAAGTTGCTCCCCCCTACCCAGGTACGCACGAAACCCGTACGGGGCTCTACGCTCATGCTTCCAATTTGCAGGATCATTTTGTGGTAGCGGACGCTGTCCAGCGGCGTCATGGTCGTATCGGTTTCCATCGTGGCGCGGTCGTAGGTAAATACCCGCATTTTCACCGGCTCGTTGAATACCTTTTTCACCTCCGCTTGTAGCTCCTCCCAGGCCGACTTCAGCTCCCCGAAGCTTTCCAGCTTCATCACCTGGCGGTATTTGGCCGCTAGTTTGTTGCCGATCATCTTGCGGCGGACCAAGTCCTGGATCGTCCCTTTCTCCTTCAGTTCCTGCATCATGCGGCTGACCTCCCGGTCGTCATTATGGAAGGTCAGATCATTCTTTTGGTTGATCTTCCGAATGGCCGGCACGAGAATCCGCGACCGCAACCGCTGGTAGCGCTCCGAACGGCGAATTTCCTTTTGCAGACTTTCCTGTCTTAAGTCTACCGGAATTTCCGTCTTACTGACCGGGCTTTCGTAGGTCCAGGGGTCTTCGTTGCGCCAGTGGCGGAAGAACTCCTTTTGGAGTTTCTTCATGTGGATCACCGCCTGCTCTTCGGCGTGCCGCTGCATATTGGGGTCGATGGTGGTGTAGAACGTCAGTCCATCGAGGTCGATGTTGTACTTCTCTCCGTTGGCTTTGAAGTACTGTGGCTTGGCCAGGATTTTTTTGGCCTCTTCCTTGAGCACCATCCGGAAATAAGGCGCGCTCCCGTCGTCGTGCATCTGTCGGGAGTAGTTGATGCCCAGGGGTAGGGCCTTAAGGCGCTCGTACTCTGCTTCGGTCAGGTGGCCGTTGCGTTTCATCTGAAACAGTACGGTGTTCCGGCGCTCTAAGACCAGCTCCGGCCGCCGCAGTGGATTGTAGTAGGAGGAGTTTTTCAGCATTCCCACCAAGACGGCGGCTTCCTGGATTTCCAGCTCGTGCGGCCGCTTACCCCCGAAGTAATTCTCACTAGCGGCCCGAATGCCCTGGGCGCCGTTGATGAAATCATAGCGATTGAGGTACATCGCCATGATTTCCTGCTTGGTGTACTTGCGCTCCAGGCGAACGGCGATCAGCCATTCGCGAAGTTTCTGGAATACGGCAATCGCGCTCCGTTTACTCCGGCCGCCTTCCGTAAATAGGAGCCTCGCCAACTGCTGGGTGATCGTGGAGCCACCACCTGACGCCTTCTGCCGCAGCACCCCCGTTTTGATAATCGCCCGAGCCAGGGCCTTATAGTCGATCCCGCTGTGCTCGTAGTAGCGTTCATCTTCGGTAGATACTAGGGCCGCTTCCAGGTGGGGGCCCAGATCGTCGTAGTCCACCATCACCCGATTTTCCAGAAAGTAGCGGCCAAGGACCGATCCGTCATCCGCCAAAATCCGGCTGGCTTCGTTGTTCTTCGGGTTCTCCAGTTCTACCACCGAAGGCAGATCGGTAAAGCTCAGGCCAATGAAGAAAAGAACGAAGAGGACCGGTGCCAAGAAGACCAGCCGCCAACACCAGGTCAAAATGGTGCGGTGGTTTTCATCTTCGACTCCGCCTAAAAAGAATGCTTTGATCCGAGACATGAACAGTAGTTAAGCCTATTTAGTATCAGTTGCTACGGGTTGGTTATTGGTTGGTGGTCCGGACGCTCGGAGTGTTGTTAGGGCGAAGCCCTTGCAACCTCCGAGGGTCCGGACCAGCTACGAAGTCAAAAACCGAAGTAGTAACGATTTCGCCGTAAAGTTCGGTATAAATCCGCTCTCCTCCCACCAAAATGAGGATTCGCGGTGCTTTTGGGCGCGGACGCAGGTGCAAAGGAAGCTCGCGGAGCGAGGAGCCTATCCACCCAATATTGCAGCCCCCGGCAATACCGCCCGAAGCGGCACTGTGTGGGCTTAGTCATTATAATAGCCCCCACTATAATTTGTCAATGGTTCTAAATATTCTTCGTATTAGTTATAAGGAGTGTTCCTATACAGATTATTTCCTCTTTCACTCCATACGCAAAGGAAGTTTCCCTTTAGAATTCTACAGATTGCAGTACATCCAACGATTCGTTCAACTCAACATACATGTTCTATTTGCCGACCCCATATATACTTTTCGTATTCCGTTAGCTAGAGCTAGCAAGTGAATAAAATATATACAATTGACCAGAATTTATCAGCCATCAATTAACCATCTGTGCTTCTATATTTAGTAATGATACTACTTGAGAGGTTAAATTTTTCGCACAACCCCTCTAAGTACGAATCAAAAAATGAAGAATGATCTTCATCCTCAATTATTAGTGCTTGTAGATATTCAAGCTTGTCTAAAAACTCTATAGTTTCATTTGAGCCTGCTACTCCATGATAGGTCATCCTTCTTAATTCTATTATTAAAGAATGAATTGCTTTCATTCCTGCTTTTTATCTTGCAATCATATG
>JBCDGT010000550.1:0-3525 GCA_038750915.1 Bacteroidota bacterium | reverse complement strand
GGAGACGATATTCCGGATATCATGGCTGGTAATCAGGGGTTAAATAACTTGTTTGCGGCCAGCAAAGAACAACCAGTTGAACTCTTTTACGGCGACTTTGACGGTAATGGCTCCATTGACCCTTTTCTAACGTACTACATTGAGGGAGAGCGCCACCTCGATGCTACCCGCGACGAGGCGCTCGGGCAACTTACCCACCTGAGGCCGCGGTATCCCAATTATGAAGCCTACGCTACGGCTAGGCCGGAAGAGGTACTGGGGGAATACCTCAAAGGGGCAAAGCACTTAGTAGCCAATATGCTGGAAACGAGTCTCTTTTTAGGAACTTCCTCGGGGAAATTCCGTAAGGTGACTTTGCCGCAGGAGGCGCAATATGCCCCCGTACATACGATTACTCCCTTGGATTTTGACGCCGATGGTGATACCGATCTACTGCTGTGCGGCAACGACAGTATGATGAAGCAGCGCTGGGGTAAATCGACTGCAAACCGTGGGTTGTTATTGAGCAACGATGGAGAAGGCTTCTTCTCTGCCGTTGATCAGACTCGATCGGGATTGAACCTACGTGGTGACGTACGGAGTGTACTACAGCTGGACGATTTATTTTTGTTTGGCATCCGTGGCGGCCCGGTGGAAGCCTACCGTTTACGTACACCTGAGCCGCTAAAATAAAATCAGCAGCAGTGTTGACCGTGGGAATTTTCCACTACTTCTGCTACTTCAAATTGAGAGGAATTGTCTTTTATGTTGATGAAATATTGCTTTTCTACCCCTTTCTTGCACCTGCGCGCCGGCGCCCTTTTGCTTTTGCTTTTGTGTTGCCTGTTGAGCTGTGGCCCAAACCGGACGTATACCGGCGCAGAAATAGCTACGACTTGGGCGGAAATGACCCTGAAAATTACGAAGGGAACCCCCGGAAACTCGCCTACCTACGCATCCCGCTGCCTGGGGTATATAGGCCTGACTATGTATGAGAGCGTAGTGGAGGGTAACGCGGAATATCGTTCGCTCGTCGGCCAACTCAGCAACTTGCCGGCTTTACCTCCGCCATCTGCTGAGAACAGTTACAGTTATGAACTGGCCTTAAACGCCGGACAAGCCGAAATTCTGCGTAAGCTCTATAATCATACTTCCGACGAGAACAAGGTGAGTATTGACTCTTTAGAAAAGGAGATTACCGAATACGTAGGGCGCAATCTTGATGATGCGACCGTTGAGCGATCACTACGCTATGGCCAACGCATTGCCCAGGGCATATTCGAATGGTCGAAAAGCGATGGCGGACACCGAGCTTACCTGCGCAATTTCGACAAGCAGATGGTACATCCCGAGTTTCCGGGCAGTTGGAAGCCACCGCTCTACGCGCAGGCCATTAGCCACCACCCTTTGCACCCGCACTGGGGGCAAAATCGCCCGCTGCTGCCCACTAATTACGGTTTGGCGGCACCTGAGTTCATTCCTTATGACACTACGCCGGGCTCTACTTACTACGAGCAGTTTCGAGCCGTCTATGAAGCCGAACTTGTGCTGACGCAGGAGCAGAAGGAGATTGCCATCTGGTGGGGTGATGATCCCGACGAGACTTTCACCCCCCCGGGCCATTCTTATTACATCGCTACGCTACTGCTTAAAGACCGCAAGGCGGACATGATCACCTGTGCCCAGACCTACGCAGCCACGGGCATGGCGGTGGCCGACGCCTTTATCAACTGCTGGAAGTGGAAATACCAGTTCTTCAGTGAACGGGCCAATACGTTTGTGCCGAAATACATTGATGAAGAGTGGGAAAGCTTTTGGCCGGACCCTCCCTTCCCATCTTTCCCCTCGGGTCACGCCATTCAGGCGGCCGCTGGGATGACGGTGCTGTCGGGACTGCACGGAGACGACTTTACCTTCACGGATCGTTGCCACGTGGGCCGCCGCCGGGACGAAGTCCGCGACGTAGACTTTCGGGAACGTTCCTTCACAAGCCTCTGGGCCGTAGCGCTAGAAACTGCGGATTCGCGTTTTTACGGTGGTATTCATATTCCGCTTGATAATGAAGCCGGACTGGAGAAAGGAAAGATTATTGGGGGGAATGTGTTGAATTTACGTTGGCAGAAATAGAGGAGAATGGATTATGCTGAATTTTTGAGGAGGTTCTCCCGCAGAGCCGCGAAGCCGCAGAGAAGCGCAGAGAAAAGAGGCCCCAAAACTTTGCGCCTCTGCGTGGGAATTATCGTGTTAATCTGTTCTGCTACTTCATTATCCGCCCAGGTCACCTTTACTGACGTTACCGATTCTAGCGGTGTCGAGCACCAATTTAAAGTACTCGAAGGGATGTTTGGCGGCGGCGCTTGTGTGCTAGACTTTAACCAAGACGGCTTTGAAGATATATACATCACGGGAGGAACCAATGATGATCAGTTACTACGCAACAATGGAGATGGGACCCTGACTAACGTCTACGACGGCTCCGGACTGGAATTGACGCGCAGCTTCGTTACCCAGGGCGTGGTTGGGGCGGATGTCAATCGGGATGGTTATCGGGATTTATTCATCACTACCATTACTTCCCGCGATAGCGCCAGGACGATTCCGCGTGCCCGTAATCTTCTTTTCCTGGCTCAGGGAGATGGAACTTTCCGTGACGCCACGGACGAGTGGGGCCTAACACCACTATACAGCTTCAGCACGGGAGCTAACTTTGGTGATTTCAATGCTGATGGCTGGCCGGACCTCTACGTGGGGAACTACTTTATTGAGCACCACGGCCGCTTGGATGTGATCTCGGATGCTACCATCGTTGGGGCTAACCAGACGGCCTTTGGCTACCTCTTGCTTAATGATGAGGGAAAGGCTTTTACCAACGTCTACGAAGACTACGGGATGAGCCACCGTGGCTTTGGCTTCGGTGGCCTCTTTACCGACTACGATAACGACGGGGATCAGGACTTGATTGTCAACCACGATTTTGGCTATAAAGCCACCCATAGCATGGTCTTTGAAAATCGCTACTCTCGCAAAAAATTCCGTGATGTTAGTGAAGAGCTCAACCTCGACCTGATGATTAACGCGATGGGTTCCGCCGTAGGGGACTATAACCAAGATGGTTATCTGGATTACTACATGACCAATATTCGTTTTAACCACATGATGGTCAGCCAGGGGCCAGGTAAGCCCTTCGTCAATATGGCGAAGGAATTGGGGATGACCTACCTTTCCATAAGCTGGGGGGCTAACTGGCAGGACTTCGATCACGACGGTGACTTGGACCTCTACGTCAGCAACGGCGACTTGAACCCCAATTGTGTACCGATGGCCGATTTTTACTTCGATAATGTTGGCGGCCGCTTCAACGAAATCGGTAAAGAAAACGGAGCAGGGCATTACGGCATCGGCCGAGGCTCGGTCACTTTTGATCTTGAAAACGATGGAGATTTGGATATTTTGGTGATCAACCAGAAGCCCGTATTACCTAATTATCCCACGAACTCTACAACGCGCATTTTACGCAACGATGGCCCGAAGGGCAACTGGCTGAAG
>JBCDGT010000549.1:0-3526 GCA_038750915.1 Bacteroidota bacterium | reverse complement strand
TGATAAGCCAGGCGCCAAGAAGGCCAGCATTCCCAACCACCCACCCCAGCCGGAGGTACATAATGACTCCTAGAATGGTCAACAAAGTAGGGGTAAATACCCCGCCAAAAGTTCCAAATTTTTTCATTGCGCTGCCTTATTCCCGGTCTTCTTTTAACAAAGCGACCAAGCGTCTAGGTAAGGTATGCGTAATGAAGCAATTCTAGGTTTTGTAAGGCGGGAAATATTTCGCCTGGCCTATAGCCCTGCTCCTTTCCCTGCTTTCAGTGTGAGAACTAAGGGTTTCTATTCTTGAATCAAATCCCATAACCTCCGTACCTGGTCGACGATGCTCACCTTACGGCGGCCTTCAGTCGTCCGATTGGCTTTCCGAGTCTTGAGGCGGAAAAGGCTGATGGAGCGAGGCGCCATTAAGTACCGCGTATTCGCCAGCGCATCCTTACCCGTAGGAATTTCGCTAGTGGTGGAATCGAGCAATTGGTCCCAACGGGAGAATTTCTTTACTCCTGGCATGGTGAATTTAACCCCTTCCCACCAACCGTTGAGTAGTAACAGGAAAATGTCGTCCTTCACCCGGCGGCCCTTTTCGTCAAATTCAGTCATAGCTTCTCCGTTCAGGATCATCCCCAAGCTCCGAGCGTGGGTGCTTTGCCAGTCGGAAGAGGTCATTTCTTCTCCACTGGCGTTGATCCAGAGGATATCACCGAGGGTATTTTCCTCCATAGTCCGGCCGTTGAAGAACCGACGGCGATGAAAGATGGGGTTCTCTTTGCGGAGGGCAATCAGGTTCCGGGTGAACTCATGCAATTCTTGGTGTTCTGTAGTCCAATCCCAATCGAACCAGCTGATCTCATTGTCCTGGCAGTAGGCATTATTATTGCCTGCCTGGGTACGGCCGTACTCGTCGCCCATCGTAAGCATTGGAACACCTTGACTCAGGAAAAGGGTACTCAACAAATTACGCTGCATTTTCGCCCGTAAAGCGTTGATTTCCGGGTCGTTCGTGGGGCCTTCTACCCCACAGTTCCAGCTGTGGTTGTTGCTATCCCCGTCTCGGTTGCCCTCACCGTTAGCTTCATTTCTTTTCTCGTTGTAGGTGTACAAATCTCTGAGGGTGAAGCCATCGTGTGCCGTGACAAAGTTGATACTTGCCCCTGGTTTACGGCCACTCAGTTCGTATAAATCCGAGGAGCCACTCAAACGATAAGCTAATTCGGCAACCCCTACGTCGTCTCCACGCCAGAAGGAGCGGACGTTGTCGCGGTACTTGCCGTTCCACTCCGACCATAAGACCGGGAAACCGCCTACCTGATAGCCACCAGGGCCAACATCCCAGGGTTCGGCAATTAATTTCACCTGGCTGATCACTGGGTCTTGGTGGATGGTGTCAAGAAAAGTACTCAGTCGGCCAACGTCGTACAATCCACGGGCCAGCGCACTGGCGAGGTCAAAACGGAATCCGTCTACGTGCATTTCCGTTACCCAGTACCGCAGGCTATCCATCACCAACTGCAAACTACGGGCGCTGGTCATATTGACGGTATTCCCCGTGCCGGTGTAGTCCATATAAAATTCCGGAGACTCTTGGACCAAGCGGTAGTAGGTCGGGTTATCAAGTCCCTTCATCCCTAGCATTGGTCCGTAATGATTACCCTCGGCGGTGTGATTGTATACCACATCGAGAATTACCTCCAGCCCAGCTTTGTGGAGCTTCTTGACCATGTCTTTAAATTCCCGTACTTGCCCGCCAGCACTACCAGAGGCAGCATAATCGGCGTGGGGGGCGAAGTAGCTAAGGCTATTGTAACCCCAGTAGTTGCGCAAGCCCATTTTTACCAACCGGTCGTCCTGTACAAAGTGGTGGACGGGCATCAGCTCGATGGCCGTCACCCCTAGGTTTTTCAGATATTCAATGATTGCGGGATGCGCCAAGGCGGCGTAAGTCCCCCTGATCTCCTCAGGTACGTCTGGATGCTGCTGGGTAAGCCCTTTGACGTGTGCCTCATAAATGACGGTCTGGTGCATCGGAAGGTTCAACAACTCATCTCCCTCCCAGTAGTAATCCGTATCGATAACTACTCCCTTCGTCACGTAGGGGCCACTATCTAGCTCATCCATGATAAGGTAGCGCTCTGGATCGGGCTCGTTGATGGGATAAGGATACATCGCATCGTGCCACTCGATGTTGCCGTCGATCGCCTTAGTGTAGGGATCAAGGAGGAGCTTATTGGGGTTGAAGAGTAATCCCTTTTTGGGGTTCCACTCCCCATGGGCTCGGTAGCCGTAGCGCCAACTAACCCCTAAGTTGGGGATGAAGCAGTGCCAGACCTGGTCAGTTTGCTCCATCATCCGGATACGGTAGGCTTCGTTCTCAGTATCTTCCTTGCGGTAGAGGCAGAGATCAATCCGAGTTGCTCTTTCACTAAAAATGGCAAAATTGACACCCTCCTTAGAGTACGTAGCTCCTAAAGGATAAGGGTTTCCGGGCCAAACTTCAATGTCACCGAACTTACCGTAAGCAGTGATTTCCTGCTGATCGCAGATATTTTTCGTGGTGGTGTTTGTCATAGGCAGTAGAGGTAACGGTGAGCTACCACTAAGGTTGTATCTATTATTGAATTAGGCGCGGTCGCAGGTGCTATTTTGGGAACTAGGAACTAGGAACTAGGAACTAGGAGCTAGACACACTTTGTGCTCCTAGGAGGCCGAAGGCCATCTAGTTCCTAGCTCCCTAGTTCCTTAGCTCCTAGTTCCTAAACCTTGCACCTGCGGGCGCGCCCAAAAAAGGTGGTAGAATAACGCAACGGGCACCAAAATATGCGGCATCCTGCGAATTACTTCGGGGGCCCACTGCGTAAGTAGGGTATCAAAAGGCACCAGTCCACCGTAGCTCCATAAGCGAGCCAGGGAGGTAAGAATGGCCCAAGGAATGATCCAACACAGCGCCAGCAACTGGCTTTTGCGCCAGGGCAGGACCAAGAGTAGCGCCGCTAGAAAATCTAACCAACCGACCATCCACAGCAACTGGCGGGCAGTTTCCTCTCCTACCCCTAAACCCGATTGGGTCATCATCACAAAATTAGCCGGAACGGGGTGATAGCCAACTGCATACAGACCATGACCAACGAAGGTTGCGGCAGTTAATAAGCGGACTCCCCACCAATAAGCTCGTGTAACAATCACTTGTTCCCGAGCATCTTTAAATCCGGGCAGTTTTATCTCTAAGTACAGGTAAAGCAACCAAATCAATAAAGCACTCGTCTGCAAGCTCAATTCCAACAAATGACCCAGGTTCCAAAAATGGTCTTTCCAAATAAGAAAATGCTGGAGGAGTAAAATAAAAAAAGCAAAAACAATTGGTACTCTCCGAATGCCAAAGCGTTCCACCCACTGCTGCCAAAAGAGTATTTGCAGTCCCGTGAGAAAAAGGATCAGACCAAAAAACCGTCCGGTCCAGTTGATAAAACGATCTACAGAGGTGCTGGTTACCCACTCTTGCCAGCTGAACCTGAGCAGTTCGGCCGCC
>JBCDGT010000548.1:0-3527 GCA_038750915.1 Bacteroidota bacterium | reverse complement strand
CTCAGGATGGGCTAGGCGGAGGATTTGTAGTTAATACAACTAAGCTGCCCCAAGGTGTCTACTTTATTAGAGTTGCAAATCCGGCAGGTAATGCTAAAACCCTGACAAGGCGTTTTGTGGTAAGCCATAATTTTTAGGCCCGTTCATTAGGTATTTCTACCTGAAAACGGTGTTTAGATACTTGTTTATGTCTCCTGATCTGGTAAGTAAGTATGGATTTGATTAAATTGGATACGAAGGTGCTTTAGACAATTGTGCGGCTTTGCTAAACAAGTAGTTGTCTAGGCATCTGTACACTTTTTAAATCCATAAAACCAATTAGGATGTCTAATTCCCACGCAGTCTCGGCGGCCTTTAAGCAGGCAATGAATGAAATGCACCTCCACTACCACGAGGAGCTATACGATAAAATCGTAGCTCACCTCGGCCCAGCAATTCATGATGCTGATGCATCATTAGTTGCTTGTTCGGATAAAGATGAGTTAGAGCTAATTAAGAATAACTTTCTCAAAGAAGATTTGGGAATGACTGATGAAGCTGAAATGGATCATCTTATTCAGCAAGTTTGTCACGGTCTGGGTGAATCAAATCCACAAAAACATCGCACTACTTTTTACTACCTGTTGGTGGCGATCTCTGGTAATGAGGCAAAATTTATTGCTACTCATTAGGGTCGAATATTTGATATGGAAGGCCTCCGGTGTGCTTTGTGTACGCCGGAGGCTTTTTTGATGACCTACTGGATAAATAAAACCGGCAAGACGAGTAAACGCCTTGCCGGTCTTAAAGCCTTGGTGGGCTATTGTTTCGCCTTTACTCAGCGGTACTTCCGCTGATCACTTGCCCAAAGAAAATGGCATTCATGAACAGTTTGTTGGTACCGTACATCAGGGCGCGGAAATTCGGGTTGTCGGCAAAGCAGATAGTGCGTCCGCCGTTACTTCCCGAGACGATGATGGCGGCGGAGCCAGCGGCTTTTTCTTCAAATCCACGTGGGCTGTAGCCACTCAGCAAAGGAGCGTCTGTGTAACGTAGGGGAGTGGCGTAGTCATTTTTCGTAGGCTCAAACAGAAGGGTTCCCCGACGGAATACTGGGATATCTGTCCTTTGGTAACCATACAATAAGGGGTGAGTAAGGTCACCTTCCGTTTGGAAGATCGCACCACCCAGTACCCGGCCTCCTCGGTCACGACTGGCGAGCTCGTAGGGGCGGCGCTCTTCGTTTGATTTGCTGCTGGGGTTGCTGAAACTGCGCGTCTCTAAATTGGCTAATCCCTGGTTCTTAGCCCAAGTAGCGGATCTTTTGCAGGTAATCAGGGTTTTGCCGTAACCCATCCAACTTTTGATTTTACTAGCCCCACTGCTGCCTAGTCCACTGTAATTACCATCAGACATGACGATAACATTGTACCGACTAAGGTCAGCCCAGGCGACGTCACCTAATTCCATTTTGGTTACGGGAATATCAAAGCGTTGGTCTAGCAAGTGCCAAACTTCTCCGGCGTCTAGTGAATTGACACCACCATCAACCAATAACAAAATCTCCGGCTTTTTCAAAGTGCTGTAAGCTGATCGACTACCAAGCATCAAGCCCTCAGATACGCTGCCGGTACTAACGGGGATTGGCGTGATGAAATCAGTCTGATAAACGTCTGCCTCTCGCTGTTCTCCGTATTCGTTGTAGTACTTTTCTCGGTTTGTACCATACACCAGCTCTGCTACTTCGTTAGTCGAAAGATTTCCTTGGTTCTGTACGGGGACCATAATACTACCGCGCCCCAATTCGGTGCCATCCATTAGGGTGAACGGTTTGTGGGCCACTTTTACGCGTAATCCCGCGTCCATCAAACGGTAAGCGATTTTTGGTGCATAGTACTGGTCCCAGGGGATGAAATAAGCGTAATCCGCAATTTCTCCTGGTTCGCTATCCGAGTAAGAAGCACCAAATACGGTATGGTCAACGGGCTCACTTACTTTTTTGGTGGGTAGGTTGAAGGTATAGGGTAGGGTCCAGGTGGAAACATCGTAGAAGAGGCTGTCTTCAAACTGATCGATGGTGCCAAAGAGGGCGTCGAGCAACTGGTGCTGCACCTGGCCATGGGGAATGTACATGCCCTCGGGCGGGGAGTCATCATCACCGATTTGCTTGAAGTAGATATCGTGATGACTAAGTAGATCCGCCAGGGCAACTAAACGGGCGGGATCCCCGTCGGCATCAACGACGTAGCCGCCGCGCTCAGTTTTGCTCTTCCGGTAGTAATCACGTTGGTAAGCGAGTAGTTCCTCCCGCATTTCTACGAAAGCGGCTTGGGTACTTAGTGAGGTTGCGACTTGATTCCGAATGGTGAAGGGGAAAGTAAGTAAGCCATTGTCGCTCTCTTGTACGTGGCCGCGTGAGCTGGCTTGCTCGAACAGAATGCCAACGGTACCTTGCATATCCGGGTAAGTACTTCCTTTACCAATGTAATAATCATCGTAGCCCTCGCCACTGTAGTATAAGGAACCAATTTCATCGAGTGCTTTGGCGTGATAGGTGCCAATTTGCTTGGTCAACGCTTGGTTGATTTTTGGGGTGCCGGGGTAAACCCGGGTAGGCTCGCCGGGCATGAAGAAAAAGGTAGCGTTGGTGCCCATTTCGTGGTGGTCCGTTAAGACGTTAGGGCGCCAACTCTGGAATAGCTTTACCCGACCGCGACTTTCGGGATGCTGCACGGGAAACCAATCACGGTTCAAATCAAACCAGTAGTGGTTGGTGCGGCCACGCGGCCAAGATTCACTGTACTCCCGGTCTTGTGGGTCGGGGTTTAGTTTGCGGGCTTTGTGCATGTTGGCCCAGCTTGCAAAACGGTTGAAGCCATCTGGGTTTAAGCAGGGGTCAATAAGTACAATGTTTTCGTTGAGTAGTTGGCCAACCTCGCTCATCGGAGCCGCAGCTAAGTAGTAGGCAATCAGTACTGCTGCGTTACCTCCGCTGGGCTCATTACCGTGAATATTGTAGCCTTGATAGAGTACACCGGGTACGCCTACGAGATCATCACTACCGGCCGTGCCGAGTTGTGATAACTTGAGGTGTTTTTCCTGTAGCTCACCAAGATTTTTGTGATTTTCTGGAGAGGTGAAAATCAAAACCATTAAAGGTCGTTCCTCGTAACTACGGGCGTACTCCTGGAGAATAACCCGATCACTACTGGCGGCTAAAGTCTTTAAGTAGGCTTGCATCAGGTCGTGGCTAATGTGCCAGTCGCCAATCTGCCAACCCAAGAATTCCTCGGGGGTGGGGATGTTCGGATTGTAGGCCAGTTCCGGTAAATAGTAATTGAGGTCAACTCCGCCTTGCTTTGCTGCTCGTTGTGCTAGCAAACCGGAAGAGAGCAATAAGAGTAATAACAGTTGAATCGGGCGCATATCTTCTGCTTGTGGTAAATATTTAGACGCCCAAAATAGCCATAACTGAGAAGCCTCACCGCAAAATTTAGTTTATATTTATCGCCAGATGAATTTTTTTCAGCAAAAAATCCCGCTATTTG
>JBCDGT010000547.1:0-3538 GCA_038750915.1 Bacteroidota bacterium | reverse complement strand
TAGCCTCGGCAATGAGCGCTCCCACTCCAGAAAAATCAACGATGGCGGCGGAATCAGAAACAGTAATGGCGGCCGCTGGCCTGACGGCTGCAATTACCTTATTGTTATCTCCACCAAAAAGAATTAACGCACTGGGGATCAGCAGGAGAATCAGAATACCGTAGAAGGCCCCCGTTACCGCGTACACAATCTGAAAGGGAAGGCCGATCATACCTAGTACAGTATGGGCATTTGTCCATATTTGTTTCCACTTGCCACGAGTCGAGAAGGCATAGAACTTAGAGACGATATTGCGCCAGTGGATCATCACTCCCGTAATGGTAGCAAAAAGGAAAAATAAGGCCACTAAACCAGACAAGTACAGGCCAATAACGGGGATTTGCCCGAAGTAATGGAGCCGGTATAAAGTGTTGCCAACCGTAGTGGTCTCCTCCTCAACAATGGTTACGGTGTAATTTTCGGCGGGATCAACCCTAGCTCGAAAAAAATCATTAGTGCTATCCTTAAGGGTGCGCGCGCCAAACACCATACCGAAAGGCATCTCTTCGTGCCCCGAGCGAATTGTTATGTTTTTTGTCTCGTCTAAGTTGGGCTCGGCCGCCCTCAGGGCAGCGATGGTTTTTTCTACCTCTAATTCTACGGGCTCCAGGCCACGGGCGGTAGGGTTTTCCCAACGGAAGATTTCTTCCCGGAACAGCGCAAAAGACCCGGCGTAAAAAATGATAAATAAAGCTGCGCTGATCGTAATACCCGCTACGGTATGGGTGTGAAAGAAAATATTGTAGAGGCGTCGGCCAAGTCCCTTGAGCTTCATTTGGATAGTTTTTACTGCTGCATTGATAAAGATCAGTAATTATAAGCCAAGATAAATAATTCCTGAGCAGGTTATAATTATTGCGAGATATGTTCCCCATGCTTTCCAGCCACTACGGAAGGTGAAGGGGATGATCATGAAAAGAACCCATAAGAAAAAAGACAAATAGGCGGAAGTCATGAGCACCGGGGCTTTGTTCTCAAAGTGAACCCCAATTGCAATTTGTAGGAGCATCGCTACGAAATAACCCCCGAGAATGGCACAGCTCACCTTGAGCCAACGCTGACCGCGGGAGGAGAGGTGTTTTTTTTTCGCGGGCATATCTTAATTTTTATAAATGAGCGGTAAAGCAAGTACGAGTACGGCGAATACCAGCATGAGGGCATTTAGCCACAGTAGCATGCCGGTAAAAACATTGTATAAGGCCGTTAAGCGAAGGAGGGCCAGGAGCATCAGGGCATATCCGGTAAACCTAACTTTCTGTGGATTTCGTTGTAGCCAAGAAAATCTTTCCCGTAGTACCCTGGGGAAATACTTAGATTTTCCGTAAAGCAGGAAAACTGCCGTAAAAAGAAGTAAAATCACCATTTGGTTGGCAGGAATTACATCCGGTCGGGTTAACCCGACCGGATGTAGGTTAACTAAAATACGCAGAGTTTATTCGCTGAGTTGGATCATGGACGTTGCGAAGCCCCCAGCCGTTAAATTAAAAACCGGGCTAGTCGCGTTATTCGTAGGATCGGTTACGTAAAAACCGTTGTAGCTGTCACTGGCGACTTGGTGGTAAATCAAGCCGTCGTAGTTGTACATATACGGATAGTTGAAGCCAGCGGTAAGCGGAGAATCCATAATTGCCGTTGCCGTTTTGGCCGCCAGGTCGAGCTCCATCAATCGACCATTCTCGGAATCGAAGACCAAAGCACGTAGTTCGTTGAATCCATCCTCATCCAACATGTCTTGGGCAAACAATGCTAGCAATTGGAGCAGGCGAGGGTTATCCGGAGCGGCGTTGCCCAGGCCATAAGCTTTGCTGGTGCCGGTGCCAACCATAGCGGTGAAAGCCTGAATGAAGGTAGCACCAAAGCCAGCGGCTACAATAGGGTTCCAGGCGTAGGTAGTGTCGAACTTGGACGTAGCAGCATCAATTTTTAAAATTTGTGGTTTCGACCTTGCTGGCGCCAACGGACCAACGTTACCGTCCAGGCCATAGGAGCCCTGCGACACTAGGTAGAGGTTGCCGGCTTCGTCCGTTACCACTCTATCTTCTCCGTTCATGCGAACGTAAAACGCCTGCGGGTGGCGGCTGCCTTCTTCACGAGTAAGGGTGGCCACGTCAATCACCTCGATGTAAGCGTCTTCCAGGTCGTAAAACTGAGGGGTAAGGGTAATGTCGTAGTGGATAGCGATGATCAGCTTACCCGTTTTGTCGTTGTAGTACATACCATTGACCCCACGGCGGCTGTTTTCATTTACCTCCGGTAGCGGGGTATTTACCGAAAGATCGATATCCTGGATTTTTTCCATCGTGGTGGGGTTGAACGCGATCAAGTTCAAATCACCAAAGGAGCTGGAAAAGCCTAGCTCATCATTGATAATTACTATGCGGAATTGGGCTTCCAGCGTGTTGATCCGACCAACTTCGATGAGTTCGTCGGTGTTAGCGTCAATTGCGAACTTGGCGATTCCGAATTCGCCAACCACTCGGGGACGACCGTAAAAGAAAGGACCATGAGCCGCATCGTAGAACTGAGTAGCAGCACTTTGTCCCTGCGTCAGGTCGATATCACCGCTAGGTAAAGTGGCAAAGTAATCCGTGTAGAACGTAGAGGCACCAGTGGCGGGGAGAATGGAGCCTAAGACAAATCCGCTCGTCCGGTAAGGGCTTTGGACGGTAATGGTAGCGGAGGTGCTGTTGCTGCCTTCGGCATTGGTTGCAGTGAGTTGCACCGTGTAGCTGCCGGCGCCAGCGTAAGTATGGGACGGGCTAACTTCCGTTGAGTTGTTTCCGTCGCCAAAATCCCAGGCGTAGGACGTTGCATCGGTAGAAGTATTGGTAAATTCGATCGTCAGTACGTCATTACCGCTAACGGCGAAGGTAAAGGCGGCCGTGGGCGCTTCGCCAGGAGTAGGCGTGGGCATTTCGTCGTCATCGCAAGAAGAAGCGAAACCTAAGGTGAAGATAGCACCAAGCAGTAAGAGTAGATAGGAAATTCGGTTAAGCATCATTGGAATATTGCTTATTTTTTAAAAGAAAAATTATCCAACCGGTAACTTAGTCTAACATTATAGTTACGTCCCGGTCGGGGAACGCTGAAGTTGTCAAAGACTTCGGCGTCGAGAATATTATTTGCGTTGAGGGATACCCCGTATTTACCTTCTTGAAAACTTAGGTTAAGCCCAAAATCAAGGCGTTTTTGCACGGGTACGAAGCTGGCGGGATCAAAAGTACCGGCGACATTAAGGAAATTGAATTGATCTACGTACTTATATTGTCCGTAAACAGCAAGCTGGTTCCCAGCACCCAGTAGCTCGGTGTTGGTGTACGTCAGGCGGGTATTGTAAAACCACTTAGGAACGTTCGGAAAATCGGTCCCTTCCAGGGATTCCGTCTGAGAAAGGCTGCGAATTTCACCGTATACCTGACGAATCCGGGTGGCATTTACGTCCAGCCGAAATATATCCCGGAACCAAAGACTCAGGCTCCCTTCTCCGCCGATAGTTTCT
>JBCDGT010000546.1:0-3539 GCA_038750915.1 Bacteroidota bacterium | reverse complement strand
TCTACCAAGTTAAAACCTTAATCCCCCACGCTGAAAACGCTAAGCTGAACCGGCTGATCAACCGAACATTGGGGCAAAGCATTGCTGGTGATGATTACCCTATGGTGCCCACCAATCCCGCCTTGCACCTGCGCGCCGCCGCCCGCAATCATCTGCTACGGTACCGTAAGCAAGAGATCGATACCGTTATGTTGCGAGAGGAACACGCTGCCTATGCCAGCCAACACGACTACGAAACGGAAGTGATGCTCAACAAAGCGAATCTAGTGAGCCTAGCTGCTTTCCACTACTATTTTACCGGTGGGGTGCACGGCAACTATGAAACGACCCTATACAATTTCTCGGTCGAGCCACCCAAAAAACTAACGTACGACGATCTTTTTATCCCGGGAACAGCATCTGCGATTGCGCAATTGATGACGGACTACGCGCAAAAAACCGAAATGCCCGTAACCGATGACATCACTGCGCCGACTAAGAATGTGGGACTAACGGATACAGCCGTAATTTTCAATTACCCACCATACGAAATAGCCTCTTACGCCGATGGAGAGCAACTATTTGTACTGACCTATGGTGAGCTCATGCCTTATCTAACGGAGGAAGCGAAAGCCTTAATCGCTCCCCTCAAGTAGGCTTAAATCTTTATCTTTATTACTCCTTCCACCAAGTGAGTGGATCTACGCATCTATTCGATAACACAGCCTATCCCTATGTTACGCACCCAACTGTTTGCCCTTCTTTTATTATTCAGTACCGGCCTTAGTGCACAGGAGTTTTCCGTTCCAAAAAACATCAAGCTTGAAACGAAAGAAGACTACATTGCTCAACAAGACCAGGTCGTCGCAGCTGTTAACTGGCTGCAAAATACTCCCGTAAGCCAACAAGCAGCTAAACGCAAAGCCGTCAATGCCTACCTACTTCAATGGTTAACGGGTACTCCTACGGTAACGCTTTCCTTAGATGGTTCAATTGCCACTTTTATGGAATGTGGTGATTGCCTAATGATGTACATGGGCACCTACGCAAAAAGTAGTATCGAGAATGGCAAAACAGATGAATTAGCCAACCAATTAGCAGCCGTACGGGCGGTGATGGATTTATACACTAAAAACAAAGCGGCATTGGGCAAAAATCAAGGAGTAGAGAAATACCTTAAGCTTGCGAAAAAAGGAAAGCTTGAAAGTACGCTGGCCAAGTCGGTGCAGTAATTTGCCGAACACTCAGAGTGTTGCGGCTGCGCTAGCAACGCTCCGAGGTTCTCCGTTGCTTATACGGATATTTTAGTCCGCTCCCCCTATCAACCACCCTCCCGTCCAGGCGGCCTGAAAATTGAAGCCACCGGTGATGGCGTCGATGTCGAGCACTTCGCCGGCAAGGAAGAGGCTTGGGTGTATTTTGGAACGGAAGCTTTTGAAGTCGACTTCCCGCAGGTCTACCCCACCGGCGGTGGTAAACTCCTCCTTATTGGTAGATTTCCCGGTAATCTGGAAGCGGGCAGCAGTGAGTTGTTCCACCAGCTGGGCACGTTGTTTCTTGGATAACTGTGACCATTGTTGCTCGGAGGGAATACCCACGGCGCGCACGAGTGACTTCCACAAGCGCAGTGGTAAATCAAAATAGGTACGCGTACTGATTTGGCGTTTGGCTTCGCTGTTCTTCAGGGCATCTAGTTGCTCCACTACGTCCTCCTGGCGCTGTGCCAGCCAATTGACGACCAACTCGAAATGGTACTTCAGCGGAGCCAAGTCTCGTGCTCCCCAGGCAGAGAGGCGAAGTACTGCCGGGCCGCTCAAGCCACGATGGGTAATCAATAAGGGTCCTTCAGCTTTCAAGGACTGGCCAGCAATCCGCAGCTGGGCCCAAGGCAATGAAATACCGGCCAATTCCCGCAAGCGAGTATCCTTAGTATCGAAGGCAAAAAGACTTGGCACGGGCGGCACCAGCCTATGGCCCAGTCGGTCCAAAATTTTCCAGACAGCAGCATTACTCCCCGAAGTAACAATAAGGTTATGGGCTGTAAACGTTTGCTCACCTGCTTTGACCATCCATTCTTTGGGCGCGGCCGCGGGTGCAGGGTCCGTCGATGGAGCAATGATGTCCGTCACCCGGGTTCGCGTAAGTACCGAAATACCGCGGCGCTTAGCCGTATTCCATAGTGCTTCGATGATGGATTGGGAGTTGTCCGACACCGGAAACACCCGACCATCTTCTTCAATCTTCAAGGCTACACCCCGGTCTTCAAACCAACCCATAGTATCGCCGCAGGCAAACTGGTGAAAAGGGCCCAGTAGTTCCTTGCTACCGCGCGGATAAAACTTCACCAACTCCCGTGGCTCCCAACAGGCATGGGTGACGTTACAGCGACCACCGCCCGAAATCCGCACCTTCTCCAGTACGGCCTTTCCTCGCTCCAGAATAGTGATCGATTCCTCCGGGTGGCACTCCGCCCGCCGAATAGCGGCAAAAAAGCCAGCCGCGCCGCCACCGATGATGAGGGTTTTCATAGACTGATAGCAAGTGGAAAGATAATATTCATTGCACTCAAATATTCGTAATTCCCTCTCCAGCCGCAGGCGATTTGGAGAGGGTTAGGGATAGGTCTGAACTATTCCGTTTCCGCTAGTGCTTTCCGGCGTCGGTGGGCCTCCACCTTCTTCGTCGCCTGCATGCCCTTCCACTGCTTATGCGCCATGAAGGCCAAGTATATACCCGGCAGCCCCGGCGCTAGCGATTTAATCGTCACGTTCTCCGCTCCAATCAGGTACAAATAAGCTGCGTAGCCCAGGTACCCGAGGAACGCCAAGGCGAATAAAGATAATAAGGTAAGGGGGAGGATATAGCTGCGGGAGGATTTGGCCATTTTTGGTCTATTGTTAGTTTGGTCTATTAGTGCTATTGGTCCGTTTTTCAGACTTGGAGGCTCCAACCTTGGTGAACCGTTTGCTCCGCTCGAAGTTGATACTACCGCTAAAAACAAGTTACTGGTGGCGTAAATCTAGCCCTACTCTACCCCAGGAGGCTCCCCAGTAGGTATAGACGAGCCTACCTTTAATATCTTCTTTCCTGAATGTTCCGAGGAATCGACTGTCGACCCCATTATCACGGCTGTCGGCTAAGAGAAAAAAAGAATCGTTAGTTACCATAACCGGACCATGGTTAGGTTGGAGTCTATTCCTTGTCGGGAGGTTTAGGATGGTATAGCCACGGTATTCAAGCCCTTTGGGCACCTTAGCGGAAAATTCCTGGACTTCCCATCCACCGGAACTGCTAATTCCCTGCTCAATGAAGGGCCAAGCCTTTCCATTAACAACTGGCTGGTTATCGATTATTTGCACCTCATCCCCAGGCAAGCCTACTACACGAAAGGCATAAACTTGTCCGTCTTCTGCTTTTGCAGCAATGATATGACCATAGGCAGGCTGTTCATTTTTATAAGCCTGAAGGATAGCGTGTGTCAATTCTCCAGAAACGAAATCATTGAGGGTCGAGTCAAAGATAAACCCATATTTGGAGCCTTGCATCCAGCCAGTTTGTCC
>JBCDGT010000545.1:0-3540 GCA_038750915.1 Bacteroidota bacterium | reverse complement strand
CCACGTCGGTTGGTGGGCCGTGGCGAACCTTAGCGGAAGCTTCGGTGATGGGTACCTTGATGGCCATTGTTTTGGCCATTTGCTTGTCCGTCATTGGAAGTAGGTAGTCCCAGCTGCCTGGCACCATTTTCTCCGTTAGCTTTTTAAAAGCAGTATACTTTTCGTCATGATCTTCAATCACTTCAGGTTTTCCCCAGAGGACGACAGAACGATAGTTGATGGAATGATTAAAAGCTGTTTTGGCCACTACGATATCATCGGCCAGGGTGACGGTGATGCAAACCTCCTCCAGTTGGGCTAAGCTGCGGAAGAAGTGGCTGCCCACCGAAGCATGAAAATAAACGGCATCACCTACCCGCACAATGGACTGAGGAATACTACGCACCCGGCCCTCCCAAACGAAGCTCATGGTACAGAATAATGCTTCATCCAGAATGGGATAGACCGTTGCTGGGTCTTGAGAAGCACGTTTAGGAAGACGAGAAGGAGTAGTACGCATGGTATTGGTGGTATGAACCGGCGGTCCGAATAAATAGTTAGGTAAAATTATTACAAAGCGGACTACCTTTACCGGGCCACAATTCGCAAACTAAGTAGTCCACCTAATTATGCTACAACCGCTAACCATCGATCGGGATTCGGGAGTTGCCCACTACCGCCAGCTAAGTGAGCAGATCATCCAACAGATCAAACAAGGCTATTTGATCAGCGGAGCTCGGCTACCCAGCAGTCGAAACTTGAGCAAGGAACTGGGCATTCATCGCAAGAGCGTCGTCCATGCCTACGAAGCGCTACAACTACAAGATTGGGTCTTTACCGCTAAGGGTAGAGGAACTTTCGTAGCTGACGACTTACCGGACCTAAAGGCACAAGCCCTGGCGGCGGAGCAAGGCGCAAGCACTCCCCTTCCCCTGTCCTTTCAAGTCCGTAATTTCTTGCACGCCACCAACGATGATTACGGCTACCGCTTTCACCTGGACGACGGCCTACCAGACCCGCGCCTCATTCCCCTGCTGGAGCTAGAGCGTGCCCAAAAGACGGCCCTGCGTCGGGGTAACCTTTACCGCAAATTAGGCTACAGTACGCCCCAGGGGTCTCCCGCACTACGCGAGGCGCTAGCGGACTACTTGGCCCAAAGCCGTGGGCTCCGGGTTTCTCCCGAGGAGGTACTCGTGACACGTGGCGTGACGAACGCGCTGTTTTTATGTTTACAAGCCCTGCTTAAGCCCGGCGACAAGGTCATTCTGCCGGAGATCAACTGGTCTAATGGAGACAGTTGCTTCCGCTACCACGGGGCGCACATCCTTCGAGCCAAGGTGGATGAAAAAGGCGTCAGTATCGATCACGTAGCCGAACTACTTAAGGAGCACCCGGACGTACGTATGATGTACATCACCCCTCACCACCAGTACCCAACGACCCTGATCATGCCCGCTGGCCGACGGATTCAATTACTGGAACTTGCCCGCCAATACGGCGTATTTCTTTTTGAGGACGATTACGACTTTGACTTTCACTACGGGCAGGTCCCGATCTTGCCACTAGCTAGTACACAACACGGAGGCTTGGTGGCCTACGCGGGTTCTTTCACCAAGGCCGTATCACCAGCTTTCCGACTTGGTTATCTAGTTGGTGATCGAAAATTGATTGCCCACCTCAGCGAGATCCGGCGGGTACTAGACCGTATGGGGGACCCTTTGCTGGAAATGTCTATCCTCGAGCTACTACGATTGGGCACTTTGCAACGCTCGCTCCGCCGGGCCCGGCTGGTGTACCAAAAGCGTAGAGATTATCTGGGAGGCTTACTTACCGAAAACTTCGGGGACCGTATCAACTTCCGCCTTCCTGATGGCGGAATGGCCATCTGGACCAATTTCGACGATGACATCGACTTGGTTGCCGTAGCCAAACGTGCCCGTATTCTGGGTTTAGGAATTTCTGATGGTAGCCAGTACGGTGAGAATTGGAACGCGACGCGGCTAGGTTTTGCTTCGAGTACGGAGGAGGAATTAGAGGAGGCGGTACGATTACTGGTGCGGTCGGTTTAGCGGGTTTCCCTTTTGCGAGGGGCTAAAGCCACCTCGATAGCTGAAGAGCGTCCTTTCAGGGTGAAAAGGCAAGCACCAAAGGAACCATTGGCATTACAAGGAACACTGCTATTCACTAAGATCAACGCTAACTATTCCTACAGTACTCGTAATGGTTAAGTTGCCTAAATTGCATGAAATAAACAGCCACTTGCCGCTATGCAAAAATTTCTCTCTCTGCTCTTTATGTCCCTGCTTTGCACCTGCGGCCGCGCACCGGAAGCCGTCGTTGCTCCCCTTAACAAGGTGACGACTGACGACTACGCGGCACCGCCGGAAGATGGCTTCCTCACCCCAAGAAATTATCCTGAGATGAAGCTGGTGTGGGAAGAGGAATTCACTGGTAAGAGCCTGGACACCAACAGCTGGAACTACATGACCGGCGGCCACGGCTGGGGCAATAATGAGCTGCAGTACTACCGGCCGGAGAATACCGCCTTGGTTGATGGCAACCTCGTGATCACCGCCCGGAAGGAGGACTTCCAAAACCGCAACTACACCTCCTCTCGCCTTACGACAAAGGACAAACGGGAATTCAAATTCGGTCGTATTGACATTCGAGCCGCCTTACCAATTGGCCAAGGCATCTGGCCGGCGCTGTGGATGATGGGAGAGAATTACAAGGAGTCTGCCCCCTGGCCCACCTGCGGAGAGATCGATCTGATGGAGTTTCTTGGCCACCAGCCAGATACCATTTACGGAACGGCCCACTACACCCCGAAGGGAAGACGTCACGGGTTTACGGGCAGCAATATTGCCTTCGCCGGCCCGGGCAATTACACCGATAGTTACCACGTGTACAGTTTCCTCTGGGAGCCTGGCAAGATGCGCTGGTTAGTGGATAATGAGCCATACTTCGAGTATACCCGCGCAGAAAGCGACGCCGAGCCCTGGCCCTTTGACAATGAATTTTTCTTCCTCGTCAATTGTGCGGTTGGGGGGAACTGGCCGGGCAATCCAGACTCTACCACCGTATTCCCGCAGCATTTTTACGTGGATTACATTCGGGTATTTCAGTGAAATCAGCCGGGCCAAATACCTATTGAATCCTGAAAACCATGGTATTGATGGTGCGGCCTGCGGCGTCGCCCGGGCACTTGGCCTTGACGTTGGTGAAATAAAAAACGTCACCGGGTTTAGCTTGCCGGATCAGGCGTTGGGATTTTGCGTTGTAGCGGGCACCTGCATTGAGGGAACTAATCGGATCTCCTCTTTTGGGAAGGTAGGTCAGTTCATAACCCTGAATGGCACACCTTACGTCAAAATCAAAATTATCTATAAAAGCTCCTACCCCACCCTGGGCCTTGAATTCACCATTACCCATGCGGCCACCGCTACTGCGGGATAATCTAGCTACCGGGTCCGGAATTCGTTTTACGCGGTAGCTTTTGGATCCTAGTATTTTGTCGCCCGCTTTGATGAGTAGCGTAGCCTCTCCGGGCCGGCTAGCAGT
>JBCDGT010000544.1:0-3560 GCA_038750915.1 Bacteroidota bacterium | reverse complement strand
GGAGAAAACTCCGGTCGTGTTAAAGCGATGTTCAACGAACGGAACAAGCGCGTCAAGGAAGTCAAACCCGGTAGCCCAACCCTACTGCTCGGCCTTGACGGTGCACCCCAGGCAGGAGAAATGCTGAAGGTGATGGAAAATGAGCAAGAAGCCCGCCAGCTGGCCGGCCGCCGTGCTCAGATTGCCCGCGAGCAGGCCAACCGTGCCAGTAAGCGGATATCCCTCGATGAAATCGGACGTCGCCTCGCACTCGGTAACTTTAAGGAACTTAATCTTATCGTCAAAGGTGACGTAGATGGGTCGGTAGAAGCACTCTCTGATTCCCTGATCAAGCTCTCTCAAGAGACCGTACAGGTAAACGTTATCCACAAGGCCGTTGGTCAGATTATCGATTCGGACATCCTGTTGGCAACCGCTTCGGACGCCATCATCGTTGGTTTCCAGGTACGCCCCAGCGGCTCCGCTCGAAAACTAGCGGAACGCGAAGGCGTGGAGATCAAAACCTACTCCATCATCTACCAGGCCATCGAAGAAATTCGGGACGCCATCGAGGGGATGTTGGAGCCGACCAAGGAAGAAAGAACGACCTGCCAGGTTACCGTGCGAGAAACTTTCAAGATCTCCAAAATTGGTACCATTGCTGGTTGTTACGTCGACGAAGGGAAGATCACCCGCAACACGCTCATTCGGGTTATTCGCGACGGTATCGTTGTCTACCCGCTTAAAGAGGGCCTAACCGGAGAGCTTGCCAGCCTCAAACGCTTTAAGGACGACGTTAAGGAAGTCCGTGCTGGCATGGAGTGTGGCCTTAACATCAAGAACTTTAATGACATTAAAGAAGGCGATGTAATCGAAGGCTACGAGATAGTAGAAATTGCCCAAAAAATGAAGTAAGGCTCACTTACGTTCACTAGCTAGTAAATAAGCCCCACCGGAAGGTTATCCGGCGGGGCTTTTTCATTGATTCGTGCAAGTGGGGTTTAGCTGATCAATAAAGTGAAACCGACACCATGAATGTTTTCAATTTTAATCCGAGGGTCCTGTTTCAAGTATTTACGTAACCGACTGATGAAAACGTCTAAGCTGCGCCCCAGGAAATAATCATTTTCTCCCCAGATTTTTTCTAGGATATCTCCTCGTTCACTTACTTGTTCTCGGTTAGTACTCAAATATTGCAGCAGCTCAGCTTCTCTGCGGGTAAGGCGCCGGGGAATGTCGTCTTTGAACCGTAACTGAAGCTTATCCAATTCAAATACGTAGTCGCCAATCCGCCGTGGATCAAACTCTGGGTTGGCTGGGCGAACGCGGTTTCTTCGCAGAAACACTTCTATTTTTAAAATGAGCTCTTCAATACTGAATGGCTTAGTGATGTAATCATCCGCCCCGAGGCGCAAGCCATTCAAACGGTCTTCCTTAAGGCTTTTGGCCGTGAGAAAAAGGATCGGAATATCCTGGTTCTTTGCACGAATCCGCCGCGCTAATTCAAAGCCGTCTACTCCGGGTAACATTACGTCGAGTAAGCAAAGGTCAAAGTCAAACCCATCCTTCCCGATTCGGTCCAGTGCGGAATGGCCGTCAGGGCAATGAGTCACGGTAAAATCGCTTAACTCCAGATTATCACGCGTGACGAAACTTAGACTCTCATCGTCTTCGACGTACAGTAAATGGGCTTTACTCATGTGGTTAGAACTTGTACTACGGGCAAGAGTGGTAATTCGAGATGAAAAGTAGCTCCCTTTCCTTGCTTACTGCTTACCCGAATAGCCCAACCGTGGGCCTTGCAGATTTGAGCAACGTAAAACAGCCCAAGTCCAAATCCCTTTACGTCGTGTACATCTCCGGTAGGGACTCGGTAGAACTTTTCAAAGAGGCGCTCGCGGTGCTCGGAAGCAATACCCGGCCCCTCGTCACATACGCTTAAGTGAAGCGTCTGGTCTTTTACTGCACCAAGTACCCGAATCACCGGATTTTCTCCTCCGTATTTGACGGCATTATCTAGCAGATTATGAAGAATGTTAGATAGGTGAAGAGGGTCCGCCCGGAGCACTAAAGGCTCGCTCGGCAAGTCCGTAATCAGCTTCCCCCCCAGTTCATCCGTACGCGCATGAATACTGCTGAAAAGTGGGCGTACTAGCTCGTGAAGGTCAACCTGTTCGGGCTTAATCTCAAAACTTCCCTTTTCGATCCTAGCCAGCTGGAGGACCTTTTCCACCTGCCCGTTAAGTCGTTCGTACTGCTCGTGGATGAGTTGGGCGTAGCGGGAAAGGCGGCCATCGGCAGCAACGTGCTCGTCGCGTAAAAAAACACCTGCGGCAATACGAATAGTGGACAGGGGCGTTTTAAACTCGTGGGTCATATTGTCGATGAAATCCTTCTGCATGGAGGCCAGACGACGCTGCCGGAGGATAACAATCATGGAGAAAATGAAGAAAGCAACCGTAAGTAATAATATTAACGTGAGAAAGACTACCAGTTGCATTTTTTCCCAGATGTAGCCCGTGCGGGTAGGAAATTTGACGCCAAAGTAATAGAGCAAGTCCTTATCCGGAGCAAGGTAACTCATCCGATCATCCTGTACGGTCGTAGCTTCTTCGGTGGTTGCTTGACAGTAGCCGCCGTAAGCCATCTGATCGGAGGTACAATCGAAGATGGCGTACTCGAAAGGGAGATCCATGCTTAGGCTGATTAGCTCTTGCTGCATCAGGGTTTCCAGCCGCAGGGCATCGATCTCGCTTTCAATATTAACAATAAAGTAATTACTGGACCGCTGACGAACGATGTCCTGATTAGGTAGATCGGATTCATTTTCGGCCGCCAACTGGCGAGCGACGCCGTAAAGCGCTAACTGCGCTTTCTGCCGAAACTCCGTATCGTTAAGGTCCCACGTTGTAGACACCCAGTACGTCTGCATCCCGACGATGCCAAGGATGGCAACGACGCCAAGAAAAATCACACGGCGGAGAATGTTTTCGTGCATCGGTCGGAACGACTTTGGCCCCAAAGTTGGCGGCTTCCCGTGGAGTTTGCTACTGCTTCGCGGCTCATTAACAACGTATTAACCGTGAGGCTAGTTGTTTAGCAACTTACCAACTGAAGGTAGAAGTACTGTACTCCTGGCTTTCGTCGGCAAGTATTTTTGCGCGGCCGCGGGTGCTGGCGTAGGGGTATGAAAGCCAACTAAAGACTCTTGACGTAGGGAAGCATCTTCCGGGTACGGGCATCTCGAATAAAAACGTAGTAGATACCGCGTGGGAGAAGACTAACGTCCAATGGCCCTAATGGACTTTCCTCAGTTATGGGAAAGGTGGCTACGTGGCGAGCGGCAGCGTCAAAAATGTCGACTTGTTCAATTGGCGGCAGCGGACCCTTGGTATTGAAAATACCGATCTGTCCGTTACCTGGATTATTGGTGAGGCGTAGGCCGATCAGCGGCAACCTCGCCAACAGTTCTTCTTCATCAAGGTCGGGCTCGTCACAATTTAGCCCATTTAGGGCAGAATAAATACCTTGAAAGCGCATGCCCGCATTTCTGGCGGGGGTGCTCCGGTCGGGAAAAGGAT
>JBCDGT010000543.1:0-3563 GCA_038750915.1 Bacteroidota bacterium | reverse complement strand
TTTAGGTCTTGATTCACGTTATTCGTCTAATGGATCGCAAAAGATTGCTTCTAATGCCTAAATCTAGGGGCGCTCAACTTTGAGACGGACCACAGGGCCTGGCGATCAGCATAGCTAAACAGTCCCTTCGCTTAACGGCCCTTGCGACTTCCACCATCGGTCAGCGCCAAGGCCGAAAGATATTTCTCTACTCTCTTAGCCAAATATTCGGAGTGCGAGCTCACCCATTCAGCGCCTTTTCGCTCGCCTGTACGTACCGCTCCAGGTAATCGTCCAGCGATTTTCGCTTGTACTGCATGACGAAGCGGGGGTGTGCCAGCGGTAGCACTTCGCCGAACCAATCGTGCTTAGCATTTAGCGTTTGGAAGAATTTAAAGTTCTTGCCCTCGCCCAGGCAAAGGGCGTAGTCTCGCTTACTACCGAAGGGGAGCTGGGTGTTGAAGTTAGCGATGATGTGGGGCAATACTGCTTTTTCTAGCTTTTTGCTATCATAGTAGTTGTAGTTCTTGCCGGCTTTGGTGAAGCCGAGGGGGCAGACGGAAGTAATGTAGAAATCCTGAAAAAAAGCCTCGGGACCACCCATAGCGTTGATCCACTTCCAGATGTATTCCGCGCTCATCTCCGGTCGAGAGGTGAAGGGGTGTTCAATACCGCATTCCTCCCGTAGCATCTTGGGTCCGGTAAAGGGAACGCCCGTTACCCCCGCGCCGAAGCGACCGGGATTGATGCCAAAAACAAAAATCCGCTTCCGGTCATCGTTGAGGTACTTCTCGTAAAAGGTCCGCATGCAGGCCTGGGTATCTGGGTGATGGAAAGGGAAAAGGAGCTCCACGCCAGCGGGCAGTTTCCAATTGGGCTGGAGGGTTTGGAAGTGGAAGTCGAGGACTTTTTGGGCGAAGGACATTTTTGATCTATTGGTGCGGTTGGTCTATTAATTCATTGGTGCGATTGGCTCCCTCTCCAGCGCAGCGGTTCGGAGAGGGCGAGGGGAGAGGTCTTCTTTCATAAGGTTCGCGCGGCAAAGCCGTACGAACGGCCCTTGGGCTCCAAAAGACCAAGGGACCAAAAGCCCAAAGAACGAATCTACTTCTTCCTAAAAAAGATCGAAATTGGCACGCCCGTGAAGTCGAAGTTGTCGCGGATCTGGTTTTCCAGGTAGTTTTTATAGCTCTCTTTGACGTGCTGAGGGTGGTTACAGTAGAAGGCGAAAGCAGGATAGGCGATGGGTAGCTGGGTGACGTACTTGATGCTAATTTCTCGGCCTCGGTAGCTGGGGGGACGGTAGCGCTCCATCGATTTTTGCATCACCTCATTGAGCTGGCTGGTAGGGATGCGGCGGGTGCGGTTTTCGTAGACTTCCAGGACGGCGTCCACCACCTTCATGATCCGCTGCTTTTCCACTACGCTCATGAAAATGACGGGAAGGTCGTTGAAAGGGGCAAAGCGATCACGAACCTTCCTTTCGAAGTCACGGGCCGTATTGGTTTCCTTGTTTTCGATCAGGTCCCACTTGTTGATCGCGATCACGATGCCTTTATTGCGCTTCTGGGCGATGCGGAAGATGGAGAGGTCCTGGCTTTCCACCCCGTCCGTAGCGTCGATCATCAGCACAATTACATCGGCTTTTTCGATGGCGCGGATGGCACGCATGACGGAATAGAACTCTAGGTTTTCGTAGACCTTGCTCTTCTTTCGGATGCCGGCCGTATCGATCAGTTTGAATTCCTTACCGAACTTATTGTAGTGGCTGTTGATGCTGTCGCGGGTCGTCCCGGCGATGTCGGTGACGATGTTGCGCTCCTCGCCCAGCAGGGCATTAACGAAGCTGGATTTACCGGCGTTGGGTTGACCAACAATCGCGATCTGCGGAGTTTCACTTTCTTCTTCGGGGTGGTTCTGAACGTGTTCGACCACGGCATCAAGTAAGTCGCCAGTACCAGAGCCGGTGACGGAGGAGAGAAAGAAGGTCTCCTCAAAGCCAAGACTCCAGAACTCATTGGCTTCGAGCATGCGGGAGTGATTGTCCACCTTATTAACAGCTAGAATAACAGGTTTGCGGGATCTGCGCAGCATTTTGGCAATCTGGTCATCGAGGTCCGTAAGGCCGGTTGAAACGTCCACCATAAATAGGATTACGGTAGCCTCGTCGATGGCGATTTCTACTTGGTCGCGGATGGCTGCTTCGAAGATGTCGTCGCTGTTGCGCACGAAGCCCCCGGTATCCACCACGGCGAAGTCTTTGCCGTTCCAGACCGACTGGCCGTACTGGCGGTCGCGGGTCACCCCACTCACATCATCCACGATGCTTTGCTTCTCGCCGATTAGGCGATTAAACAGGGTCGATTTTCCCACGTTGGGCCGGCCGACGATTGCGACGATATCCATATTGCAATTCCTTGAACTATTGCAACCCTTTAGGCCTAGGCTTTGTTGGCGCGGCGCGAAGATACGTGGAGGAGAAGATAGAGGCAAGGCACGCCTTGTCCGTACAAATTTGAAAGGCGGAGCCCATTATCTTCATTTAGCGCCCTCACCTCCTAATTACCAAGTACCAACTACTAATAATCTGGGCGCGGCCGCAGGTGCCATGATCGGTGAATGTGCGCTCCGCACGTAAAGAGGAAATTAGTGAGAGTAAGGTTCGGAGAAATGCTTCTAGCGAAAATTCGCTAACGTTCATCGATTTTTCATCCTGCTCCATCGAAGGGATGAGGACGTTAACAGAATCCGGTCGGAGGTTTGTTGCCGAACCCGAGGGGCGGTGGAAGCCGATACTGCTTAGTTCTGGCCCATTGTTCCTCTCAAAACCTACCCCAATGTCACATTCACTCATCGACCATTCCAACAGTAAGTCCTTTCACAACATGGCCTGGATTGCCTTTGTACTGGCGATTTCCGGTACGCTGGCGGGCATTGTCTTGCTGCCGGCTACCCTGGCCATCAAAGGGTTTCTCGCTATGGGCTTCCTTTTCACCGTCAGCTCCTGCTTTACCCTCGCCAAGGTCGTCCGCGACCGCCACGAAGCCGACCGCCTCTACAATAAGGTAGAGCGTGCTAAGACGGAAAAATTCTTGAGTGAATCGGAGGACCCTTCTTCGATTCTTTAAGTGAGCAATTCGAGTACCTTAGTCGAGAAACTATTCGTTCCAAAATAAACGAGCCTGATAGCACCTTGACCTGCCTCTCGAACTAGTTGCGTTGTTACCGGGTAAAATTGGTAACAACGCAACTGTTGTTTTGTGGAATTGGGAGGGTTTCCGGCATTTACGATAATAATGTTGAGCAGTTACCCTTGGTATTACTTGATTCTACGTGGGAAAAATTTAAACGAATTCAACAAGTAACAATTGAGTATTAAAAATAAGATTGAGCTTATCGGAACTGGAGTATTTGCGTTCCTGGCCTCTTCTGAAATCGCAGCAACGGTTGAAGAATTTTTAAAAGATTTTCTGGTTGTCGTTGCTATTAAGCAAGAGCTATATTGATGTAGGATATCGTTAACTTATTGGGGGGCTATTTTTAATGCTTATTCTTTTGATATTGAATTATGCATCTCGGACTAG
>JBCDGT010000542.1:0-3566 GCA_038750915.1 Bacteroidota bacterium | reverse complement strand
GGCTACCATCCAGAACTACCAGTTTGAAGTAGCAGGCTCGGGTGATTCCAAGGCATTGGTCAATATGATCCAGGGACTCATCCGCCGCGAGTATAAGCCGGATGACATCAAGACCTTTATCGACACGGTCGGTAACCCGCACTTGGGTGCGTTTGTGGCCTATACTGCGCTGAGCAGTGCTCCACAACTGATCGACATCCAAAAAGCCGCCGCCGAAAAACTCGCTACGGCTTACCCCGATTCGGAAGCCAGCGCGGCCTACATGAACTACGTAGCCACGCAACAGCGCTCTTTGGGTCCCGTATCCGTAGGCGCCACGGCACCCGACATCAAAATGCCCAACCCGGACGGTAAGGAATATGCGTTGTCCGACCTACAAGGCAAAGTGGTTCTCCTCGACTTCTGGGCCAGTTGGTGCGGACCTTGTCGCCGCGAGAACCCCGCGGTGGTCGACGTCTGCAATCGTTACAAAGACCAAGGTTTCACTGTTTTCAGCGTCTCACTCGATGGTTTGGATACCCGCTCCAAGGCTCGTTTCAGCAACCAAGATGACATTAATCGTGCCATGGAAGGCCAGAAGCAGCGTTGGGTGAACGCCATCGCGCAGGATAAACTCGCTTGGCCCTACCACGTCAGTGACCTGCAAAAGTGGGAAAGCGCCGCCAGCCGCCTCTACGGGGTAACGAGCATTCCGCGTACGTTCCTCATTGGCCGCGACGGTAAGGTAGCCGCCATGAACCTTCGTGGTGCGCGCCAGATCGAAGAAGCACTGAAGCAAGCGTTATAACTCCCACCATTAGTACATGTCCACACACAAAGAAGTCAAGCGCGTAACCACGCATATCCTCCAAGCCATGAAAGCGCGCGGAGAGAAAATTGCTATGCTTACGGCCTACGATTACAGCATGGCGCGTATCCTGGATGCGGGGGGCGTAGACGTTTTACTCGTCGGCGATTCGGCCAGTAATGTTATGGCGGGTCACGAAACGACCTTACCCATCACGCTCGACCAGATGATTTACCACGCGAGCTCCGTAGTGCGGGCAGTTAAACGGGCGCTCGTGGTAGTTGACTTGCCGTTTGGCACCTACCAAGGAAATAGCAAATCGGCGCTAGAATCCACCATTCGGATTATGAAAGAAGCGGGCGCACACGCGGTAAAGTTGGAAGGCGGTGCGGAAATTTCGGAGAGTATCAAGCGCATCCTCTCGGCGGGCGTACCCGTAATGGGGCACCTGGGATTGACCCCGCAATCAATCTACAAATTCGGCACCTACACCGTTCGCGCCAAGCAGGAAGAGGAAGCCCAAAAACTGATCGAAGACGCACATACACTACAAGAGTTGGGTTGTTTTGCGCTCGTTTTGGAAAAAATACCGGCTCACCTCACTCAGAAGGTCAGCGAAAGTCTTATTATTCCAACCATCGGAATTGGTGGAGGCGTACACGCCGATGGACAGGTGCTCGTCACCCACGACATGCTGGGAATCACGAAGGATTTCCACCCGCGTTTCTTACGCCGCTACGTCGAGCTGTTTGACGTGATTCAGGAGGCGACGGAAGCGTACATTAAAGATGTGAAAGATCGTTCCTTTCCGAATGAGCAGGAGCAGTATTGATGAGGCGGTAAAGTGTGAATTCGCCTGGCCCAACGGCCATCGGGTAGGGTTAGCAAGGATTTCAAACACACTGTGGCGCGGTAGATGTTCTTAATACTTTTAATAAACAGCTTGCTCCGGTAAACCCTTTTGTTCTTCAGCAACAGTAGTTGGGCGATAACCTAAGGATGCTCGGTCCTTGTTTGTTTTAGCTTGCTGCTCTTTTATCAGAAGACGACGACAGTAAGAACATTCTATCCGCCCGGCCAGTTACCCTAGTATGCGCACCCTGATTTTTCTTTCCTTTTTAGTAACGTCCTGTATGTCTCCTGCCAATACCCCAACGGGCAACTCGAATGCTTCTGCTCCAACAACGGATCAAGATCAGACCACGCTTTGTAGCTTTGTAAAATCTGGCAAAGGCAACTGGTGCGTCCAAGACGACGTCGTAATGGGTGGCCGATCCGATAGTCAGCTCCAAATGACCGAGGACAATTATGCGCATTTTTCGGGCAAGGTCTCTTTAGCAAACAATGGCGGTTTTTGTTCCATCCATCAAGTTGTTGAGCAAAACCCCTATCGTATTTCCGTAAATGCTTCTGCCTTTACACTACGCGTCAAAGGAGATGGTAAAACGTACAATTTCCGAGTCCGTACTCCCAACGGGCGACACTCCTACGCCCTGAACTTCCCAACCCAAGCTAGCGGCGAGTGGGAAGAGATCACCCTTCCTTTTAAGGACATGGCGGCTACCTTCCGAGGGCGTTCCATTAATGTACCCAACTACGCAGGCGAAGAGGTGCTGGAAATGTAGCTCCTGATTGGTAACAAGAAAGCGGAATCTTTTGAGATTCTGGTGGAGACGATTAGGGTTATCTGATAAAAAACAGACTAAACAGAATCTCTTACTCTACCAAAGAATTACCATTTAGAAACAAAAACCCTATATTTGTTTCTAAACAGGAACGTTATGGGGGCAAAAAGACAAAAATTACTACCAAAGGAAAGTAGGGTCTTGGAGAATTTAGGCGAAAACATCAAGCTAGCACGCCTGAGAAGGAAGCTCACCATGAAGCAGGTGGCGGAGCGGGCAAATTTATCCAGGAAGACGCTGTGGCACATCGAAAAAGGTAGTGCTCACATCAGCATCGGAAACGTTTTACAGGTTTTATCTGTACTCGGCTTCAGAAATGAGCTAGGCGATATTGCGAGTAACGACCTCTTGGGCAGAAAGCTACAGGATATGCAACTGCTAGTCAAAAAAAGAGGCTCCAACTGAATCAGTAAGCATGAAAGAGATTATCATCTACGCTGACTGGATAGGTTTACCCACCGCTTTGGAAATGGGAATTCTGCGCGCAGAAAGATCACGACGAGAAGAGGTTTTTTCGTTTGAATATACCCAGGCCTGGCTGCAGAGTGGATACGCTCAAGAAATTGATCCCGATCTGAAATTATTCGCTGGCCCTCAGTACATCACCGACGAGAAACCAAATTTTGGGCTATTTCTGGATTCTTCACCCGATAGATGGGGAAAGACACTCATGGATCGCAGAGAATCCATACTTGCTCGCCAGGAAAATAGGGATAGGAGACGGTTGACAGCGTCTGATTACTTACTCGGCGTCAATGATGAGACTAGAATGGGAGGGTTGCGCTTTAAACTAGACCGTGATGACCACTTCTTATCCCAGGAAAAAAACATAAAAACCCCTCCTCTGACCAGCATCAGGGAGCTAGAACAAGCAAGTCTAAACATTGAAAATGATGACCTTTATGACGATAAAGATGCTCAAAAATGGCTTTTCATGCTCGTGGCTCCGGGATCATCACTCGGCGGAGCAAGACCAAAAGCAAACGTAAAAGATCCCGCTGGGAATCTGTGGATCGCCAAATTTCCTAGCAAAAATGATGAGCGTAATATCGGTGCCTGGGAATGGATGGCTAATCAAATGGCGCAAGAATTGG
>JBCDGT010000541.1:0-3570 GCA_038750915.1 Bacteroidota bacterium | reverse complement strand
GGTGTACGTCAAGATCGATGATTAGGGCCTGCTTGATTTCCCCGGCGTGCAGAAGTTCATTGGCCGCAATTGCAATATCATTGAATACACAAAAGCCCTCCCCCCGATCAGCAAAGCTGTGGTGGGTGCCACCGGCAACATTGAGGGCTACCCCGTCCCGAAAGGCATGACGAGCACAGTCCAAGGTACCCTGAGCAATCACCCTCCCCCGCGCGATAAGCGCCGGGCGCATGGGAAAGCCGATGGCACGAGCCTCTTTAGCGCTGAGGGTATTGGTCTTCAGCTTCTGCCAGTAGTCGAGCGTATGGGTTCGTAAAATAGCCGCTTCGGGCAAGGGAGAAGGGCCAAAGAAATTTGCTTCGGCGATCGTTCCTTCGTAAAGCAGTTGCTCCGGTAATAAGGAGTATTTATCCATCGGAAAGCGGTGCTTGGCCGGAAGCTCGTAGCGATAAATGGGACTGAAGGCGACGCGCAAAGTTGGTCTTTTGGTTCTTTGGTCTGTTGGTATTTTGGCAACTTGACAAGCTATTCCCCGCTACCTTAGTGTACCCTCTAGGCAGTTCCTTGTAAACGCTCAAAGAAGATAGGTAATAAAGCCCAAAAGACCAATGATACTAAAAGACCAAAGGACCAAAGGACCAACCTAATTCACTCTCCGAAAAGCATAATCCTTAAACCGTAGAATATTGACGAACTTATTTTCGAAACGGTCCAGGGTGGCTTGTTCAAAGCTGGTGGCATCGGTGGGTACTTCAGCGACGGGTTCGAAACGGAAGCGGGTATGTAGTAAGTTCTCGGGACTCCGCTCCAATTCGTACTGGAAGCGAGTACCGTGCTCAGCGGCCATACGGAGAAAGTAGCGGGTAACATCGTACCCCACGTAAGCTTCGTCGTTTGGCAAAGTGGCAAAACGCTCGAAGAATTTACGGCGGAAGGCCCGGACGGCCGGATCCAGCTGGTCGACAAATACACTGCTAGAAACGTGTACGTTGGTTCCTTCGTAATAATCAAAATTGATGCGGGTAAAGTCAATCCATTGCGGTAGGCCGTAAACGGCTACGCTGCGACCGAAGTCATCCCGGCTGGCACTGTAGAGTAGACGTAAGAAGTTAGCGACGAAGGACTCATCTTCATAAATAGGAACAATGAAGACCGTCTTACGCCCATTGGTATACTCGCTCAGGTTGGTATTGGCATCGTTCATGTCAACTACCAACTCTTCTAGCGGCTGCACTTCCGCATTACCAGTAAGGATTTTGTACTCGTCTTGGAGGTAGGCTAAGCGACTAAGCTGACTGGGCGTTCCGCCACTCACCAGTACAATACGGCTGGCCCGCTGCGTTCGGTAGGCGTGCTGAAGCAAGGAACGGACGTGGGTTTCCAAGGTTGGATTCACCTGAACGTAGTTCGGATTCTTTACACTAATTCCTGTAGCGGCACTGTACGGGGAGATCAGAACCGTTTCCATTCCCTTGGCTGCTTCAGCCATGGTGGTAACATTATCCTTAAGATAGGGCCCGATCACAATCTGCGACCGGCGGAATTCAGGACTGGAGGCCAGGGCCGTTGTCTGCCCTTTACTCGCCCGCGTATCCTGGACGTTAACGTTATAATTGGCACCGACGTTCTGTCCACGCATCTCATCGAGGGCGATCTTAGCACCACTATAGAAGTGCAGGGCCCACTGGGAGTTAGGGTCAATTTCGTCTTCGCTACCCAGGTAGCGGTCGGTCAGGAAAGGCAGAGCAAAATCGACATTGTAACCACTCAGTAGACGGGAGCCCGTCTCAGTCGTACCGACCTGGGAAATGGGATTAAGCCCAGTGTTTGCGTCTGGATCTGTATTGGGAATCGGATTAGGAGTGTAAATGTCGTTACCATCCTCTACGATGGGAGGGGTCCGTTCTTCGGAGACGGTGGTCCAGCGAATCGTGTCCATCTTATCCGTCGGCGCGTTTTCGATGTATACGTAGGTGCCCGTTTCGGGGTCGTAGACACGGCGACTTTGGATCGGGTCCAGCTCTTCTCCTTCTCCGGGGTCATCGTTTCCGGCCCGACGGTCTTCGGTACGCTCGGCGTCTCGGTCCGGAGTCGTCAACGGCTGGAATAGTTCGCAGGAGGAAGTGGAGAACAGCATGACGGCTAGAAAAGCCAGTAAGCCGTAATTACTCCCACTCAATAGTTGCCGGTGGTTTGGTACTGATGTCATAAACGACGCGGTTAATCCCTTTAACATTATTAATGATCGAACTGCTGACGGAGGCCAGAAAATCGTACGGTAGGTGACTCCATTCGGCGGTCATCCCATCGGTAGAATTCACGGCTCTTAACGCAACGGCTTGCTCGTACGTGCGTTCGTCACCCATTACGCCAACCGACTGTACGGGCAGCAAAATAGTGCCTGCTTGCCAAACTTGGTCATAAAGGCCGTATTCCCTTAGCTTATCAATGTAGATAGCATCCGCTTTTTGGAGCAAATTCACCTTTTCGGGAGTAATATCTCCGAGAATTCGAATGGCCAAGCCGGGCCCCGGAAATGGATGGCGCTTGATCAGGTGGTCAGCCATTCCCATTTGGGTTCCTACCCGCCGGACTTCATCTTTGAACAAGAACCGCAGGGGCTCCACAATCTTCAGGCCCATCTTGGCGGGTAATCCTCCTACGTTATGGTGGCTCTTGATCGTTACTGATGGTCCGTGGACACTTACACTTTCAATCACATCGGGATAGATAGTCCCCTGAGCCAAATACTTGATGTTGGTTAGTTTCTTGGCCTCCCGATCGAAGACGTCAATGAAGGTTTTACCGATAGCTTTGCGCTTCTTTTCCGGATCGGAAACACCGGCCAAAGCAGCATAAAACTCCTCCTTAGCATCGATGCCCGTTACGTTAAGTCCCATGCCTTCGTAGCCCTTCAGTACCTGCTCGAACTCGTCTTTACGGAGTAAGCCGTTATCGATGAAGAAGCAGAACAATCTTTCGCCAATAGCGCGGTGCAACAACATGGCAGCAACGGAGCTGTCTACTCCCCCACTTAGGCCGAGTAATACCCGGTCATCCCCCACTTTCTGGCGCAGGGTCGTTACGGTTTCATCCACGAAAGCCGCTGGCGTCCAGTTACCCGTACAACCCGCAATGTCAATGACAAAATTCTTCAGCAACTCCTTGCCATCAAGGCTATGGTATACCTCGGGGTGAAACTGGATACAATAGACCGGCTGGGCGAAAGCACCAGGCTTACTACCAAAGGCAGCAACTTCTACGTCGGCCGTACTGGCCAGTAGTTCGAAGGTATCCGGGATGGACTTGATGGTATCACCATGACTCATCCAAACCTGACTACCGGGCGCCAAGCCAGCAAAAAGGCCTCCAGACTGGTGGATGGCGCCCAAATTGGCCTTCCCATACTCCCTGGTTTCGCTACGGGCTACCGTTCCACCAAAATGTTGGGCAACGTATTGGGCCCCGTAGCAAATGCCCAGTAACGGCCGCTTACCAATCAGTGGTTCCAAATTGGGGTGTAAGGCCCGCTCTTCGCGCACGGAGAAAGGGCTCCCACTAAGAATCACG
>JBCDGT010000540.1:0-3585 GCA_038750915.1 Bacteroidota bacterium | reverse complement strand
GTGTCAAGCAAGATGGGGGTACTCGGACTTAGGTTTACCGTGTCTCCAGCTACCAAGAGTTCTTTGGCCCCGCCAGGAGTGATAATTAGTGCTGGAGTTCCAAAAATACCAATGCTTTTTACCGCAAAATCAGTATCTACTGACAAGTGTAGCTCTTCTTTGAAACGAAGCTTACTGAGCACAGAAAGGTCTTCCTGTAACGCTATATTCTCTAGGGTGCCAACCGAAATGCCATTTAATTGAACTTCCATGCCTTCTTTCAACTGTCGGGCGTGGGAGCTGCTTAAGTAGAGGTTTTCACGACTGTCCAATAAGGAGCAAGCACTCAACAGCGGGAATAGCAGTAATAATAGGATGCTGATTTTTACCATTTTATTCGATCTAGTCGCAATTCATAACCCGTCGAATCGCTTCTTTGCTTAGTAGAATTACTGTGCGTCGAAGGTAGTAAAGGGGTAATTTAAGGTAAACCCTTTAATACCATGATGCACCTGATTCGTCAACTACCAAGTACTTCTTGGTGCTTGTGTTATTTTCTTTTAGGTATCCTTAATGGGACAAGTATGATATATCCTGTTCCCGGAAGCCGTACCTTAATGTGTTTTGATAATGGTTGTATGGCTGTCCAGGGCATTTCGCTAATTGTCTTGGGTATCGTGGTGGTGATAGCGGATTGGTTTTTCATTTGCCGACGTCACTGGCGCCAGTACCGCTACCAAAGTTACGTACCGACTGCTCGACGACGCCCCATGCCGCGCTTACGTAAGCGATTAAAAGAAATTGCCCAAAGCTCCGTATCGTCTAATGAGTAGTTAATGAATAAGCAGGCTCACCAGCTGGGGTAATTGAGATAGCCGACTATTTACGATAAGCGAATAGATTATTTTGCTAAGGATGGATAACAAAAAATGATGGAGTACTGTCCGCTTAGTTTAACAACCGGCGTACAATTCTCCCTACTGCGGGGCAAACGAGGGTGTTCCGTAAAGTCAGCGGAAGAATCTGAAGCATATTCTTCCGATCCGTGTGTGGATACTCCCGGCAAGCGCGGGGGCGGGCTGGGTAGACGGAACAGTAATTATCCGGGCCCAAAAAGGGGCAAGGAGCTGCGTTGAGTACGTAATCACCTTCGGCATCAAGGTGAAGGTGTTGCTCGACCAACTCGGCAGGGCGCATGTTGAGGTGTTTAGCCAGCCGGTCGATGTCGATATCACGGAAGATGGGACTGGTTGTTTTACAGCAGTTGGCACACTCGAGACAATCGATTTCTGCAAAGACTTCCTCGTGTAAATCGTGGAAGCGCTCATCCAGGTCTTTGGGCGGGCGGGCCCGAAGTTTACTGAATCTCTTTTTGTTTCGTTTTTGCTCCTGGTAGGCTTGTTTTATTTCTTTGGCAACGTCCATATCAGATGGCGATGGGAGCCTTGATACTCGGCATTGGATCGTAGTTCAACAGGAGGATGTCGTCGTAACTAACTTCGAATATACTTGGCGCACCCTCCTTGTATTGCACCTGCGGTAGCGCCCTTGGTGTCCTGCTTAATTGTTCTTTTGCTTGCTCAAGGTGGTTGCTGTAAAGGTGGGCGTCACCAAGGGTATGTACAAAGTCTCCGACCGCCAAGCCACACTCACGAGCCACTAATTGGGTTAGTAGGGCATAAGAAGCAATATTAAAGGGAACCCCCAGGAAAACATCTGCCGACCTTTGGTAGAGCTGGCAACTCAGGCGGCCTTCCGCTACGTAAAATTGGAAGATGGTATGGCAAGGCGGCAAGCCTGCCTTGGCCATTTCAGGAATATCCACGGGGTTCCAAGCAGTAACGATGTGACGGCGACTGTTTGGGTTGGTCTTAATCGAATCGATCACCCCCGCTAACTGATCAATACCGCTAAAATTGCGCCACTGGCGGCCGTAAACGGGGCCTAATTCTCCCCACTTGGCGGCAAAGTCAGCGTCGGTTTTGATCAGTTCTACGAAGCGTTTCATTTCTGCTTTCCACTCCGGGCTGTGTTGTGGATATGTTTCACTTAGTCCGTTACTTTCTAGGTAGTGACGGAAAGGCCACTCGTTCCAGATACGGACTCCGTTTTGTACGAGGTAGCGCAGGTTGGTGTCGCCGCGAATAAACCAGATCAACTCGTGCACCACACTCTTCCAGTGTACTTTTTTTGTGGTCATCAACGGAAAGCCTTCCTGCAGGTTGAAGCGCATTTGATACCCAAACACAGAACGCGTTCCCGTTCCTGTACGGTCTCCCTTTACGGTACCGTGGTCGAGAATATATTGCAACAAGTCATGGTAGGCTTTCATAGGGTATAATTTCCAGCGGGTAGTAATTCAGACAAATCAACTACTTTTTGTTTTGCCGGCCGCAAATTATCGATTTTTACCGAAAGCTAGGTGTAGATATCAAGCAGTAATATTCCCGAGAACTGTGGGTTAAGGCGGTATTTAAGCTTAAGTTAAAGTCTACTTTAGGTAGGAGATAAAGTGACGATTACCGGCAATCTGCCGTCAAAAGGGCGCGTATAATGGTGAACTTTTGCAACCAAATTGTGGCAATTGCATTTACCAGTGGAGCATACGTAAAGAGGGTATATCCCCAAAAAACCAAGCATGAACTATCAACCATTTGCCGGCAAAACAGCTATTGTTACCGGCGGCGCTACCGGAATCGGATTCGCCATCGCAGCCCAATTACTTAACGACGGAGCTAATGTCGTGTTAAACGATATTGACGCCAAGACTGCCGCACAGGCAGTGATCAAACTCAATGGTGCTGAGCACCATCACGGAAAGGCCTTTTCTTATCCCGGAGATGCCGGAGACGTCGGTTTTATCCGCGATATGGTCCGCTTTGCCGCAGCCATCAAAGACGCCCAATTAGAAATGGTGGTCGCCAATGCGGGGCTGACGGAGTTTGGCGACTTCTTCGAATTTACTCCCGAAAGCTTTGCTAAGGTTGTCAACCTCAACCTGCGTGGAAGCTTCTTTCTAGCACAAGCTGCGGCCGCCCAAATGAAAAAACAAGGTAGCCAGGGCAGCATTGTACTGATCGGCTCTAACGTCGGTGCTCGGGCCTACATGAACCTAGCTGCCTACGGAATGAGCAAAGCAGGCATCAGCATGCTGGCTAAGCAATTGACCTTACCATTGGGTCCTCTAGGCATCAGTATCAATTGTGTTGCCCCCGGAGCTACCCTTACCGAACGTACTGCGGAAGAAGAACCGGATTACGCCGGTGTTTGGGCTAAACTCAACCCCAATAACAAGGTAGGACAACCAGAAGATGTTGCCGCTACGGTGGCCTTTATGTTGAGCCCAGCGGCCCGCCACATCACCGGTCAAACCCTCCTAGTGGATGGTGGATGGACTAGCTACGGACCCAGCCCTTTTTACCTGAGGGAGATCCAGGAGGACCTCCCGGTGAATAATGCCACTAGTAAGCCAATCATAAAACCTGCGGCCTAAAAATGCACTAAGGGTTGAGGGGCGTTTTCTGGCTAAGAAATAGCTCCTCGGGCTTTTGCTGGCCTTCAATTAGTCGTTCAGTTTCCCTTTTTGTCTTTCTTAAAAGCACTGGC
>JBCDGT010000539.1:0-3588 GCA_038750915.1 Bacteroidota bacterium | reverse complement strand
CCATACTCTGCACCTGCGCGATGCGCCCAAATATGAACCAAATCGTCCTTATCGTTCTTCTGCAAGCAAAGCCTCCTGGAGTTGTATGTGTTTTTTTTGCTTGCCCTATGCCTTTTTACCTTTGCTTGCCAAGACGATGATGACCTTATGCCAACGCCCACTCCTCCGTCGGTAGAAATATTTCCCATCAGTTACCTTGCCCTTGGCGATAGTTACACTATTGGAACCAGCGTTACCGCAGATGAACGCTGGCCGGCGCAACTGGCAAGAAAAATCGGGACAACAACCAACTATCAAGTCCGCACACAAGATATCGTGGCAGTAAACGGTTGGACGACTGGCGACCTACTGCGCGGCATCGAAAGTCGCCGCAGTGAACTACAGAGAGCATACGATTTGGTCTCACTGCTAATTGGTGTCAACAACCAATTCCAAGGCCGCTCCTTAGAACAGTACCTGCGGGAATTCGATCAACTTTTGGGGGAGGCCCTGGCCTTCGCCGGTGGTGATAAAGAGCGGATATTCGTGGTTTCCATTCCGGATTATGCCTACACTCCCTTCGGCAATGGAAGTGAAGACATCAGTCGGGAGGTAGCAATTTTTAACGCCAGAGCAAAGGAGCGAGCCAGTGAATTTGGCGTTCCCTTCCTGATCATCACCCCCATCAGCCAACAAGGATTGACTGACCCAGAACTGGTAGCCAATGACAATTTACACCCCAGTGGAAAACAGTATCAACGCTGGGTGGAAGAAGTGATTTTGGACTCGGTGACGGAGATTATCGGGCGGTAAGCCATCCGACTAATTGATTTTTCAAATTAAAGCGTTGTGTAAACAACTGGAATAATGCAAGTTTGCTTGAGTGAAGTTGGCTAAAAATTGCTTGCCCTCGACAAGCTCGGGCATCGGTCTACTTTTAAATTATTCCGTCGCCAGAGGCGACGGACAGTCATATAAACAATCGCTGGCTGAGCCGGTCCAAAAGATAGATCGATTCAATAGCGGCAACACACACCGGTAATTTCTGAAAAACCGGTAAGCCGGGGGGGTACAATGGTCTACTGGCGGTTAAAGCCGGAAGAAATCGTTGCTCCATTCTTGATCCTGCCCGGGTATTGCTCCAGTGCTTTCTCCAGACAGTCCATCGCTTTTTCCAGGTCATCCACGTTTAGGACATAGGCGATCCGGCATTCGTCTCTTCCGAGGCCAGGAGTGGCGTAAAAACCAGGGCCGGGTGAAAGCATTACCGTTGCTCCTTCGTGTTCGAAATCTTCGAGTAGCCAGCGGCAGAAGTCTTCACTGTCGGTAATCGGGAAACGGGCAAAGCAGTAGAAGGCGCCTCCGGGTTCGTAGCTAAATACGTCCGGCATCGCCTGTAGCCGACGGTAAACAGTATCCCGGCGGGCCCGGTAATCTTCCTTCACACCATCAAGGTAAGCCGTATCATTTTGGAGCATGCATTCTGAAAGCATTTGTCCTAGACCGGGAGGGCTGAGCCGTAGCTTGGCGAAGCGATCTACGCCGGTCAAGATCTCTTTATTGCGGCAAACGAGCGCTCCTACTCTAGCACCAGTGGCGCTATAGCGTTTAGAAACGGAATCGATTACGATGGCATGCTCTTCCAATCCTTTGATCTGAAGAATGGAACGAAGTGGCTCATCGTAGGCAAACTCCCGGTACACCTCATCAGCACAAAGGAAAAGGTCATGTTCCTTTACGATTGACGCTAACTGGTTTAGTTCTTCATCGGTGTAGCAAGCGCCCGTCGGGTTATTGGGGCTCGTAATCATGATGGCTCGCGTACGACGAGTAATCTTATTCGCAAAAGCCTCCGGGCTAGGCAGGCTAAAGCCATCCTCAATCCGACTAGTAATGGATACTACCCGCACATCGGCGATGTGAGCATAACCATTGTAGTTGGCGTAAAAGGGCTCCGGTACAATGATCTCATCACCTGGGTCCAAGCAGGAAAGCATGAAAAACAAAATGGCCTCCGAGCCTCCGGTAGTGACCATGATATTATCCGCTTCTAGGTCGACATCGAAGCGAGCGTAATAGTCCGTCAGCGCTTCGCGGTAGCTGGCGATGCCATTGCTGGGGCTGTACTCCAGGAGGTCCCAATCGATCGCTCGAAACTGAGCAACGGCACGGGGGTGGGTTTTGATGTCCGGCTGGCCAATGTTCAGGTGGTATACGTGACGGCCGGCGGCTTTGGCTTTATCGGCCAGTGGAATAAGTTTCCGGAAGGGAGATAAGGGCACTGTTTCGGAACGGTGGGAGACTTGTGGCATAAGTAAACGCTGCTGAATGAACGCACAAAGGTACTAAGCGGGTGGTGGTTGGTAATTGGTAATTGGTCGGAGAATTTCCGGGTATTTTACAACGCCAATCAAAGGTTGATAATCCGGACTCTCGGAGGAACCAGGAAACAGCAATGCTAGCGGATTTCTTCACCTGGAACACTTCGAGGTCCTATAGGTACTTCTTTATACATGCAGCAAACGGACCTCGGAGTGTGAATTTGGGCTAAAAGCAAAATACACCTCTGAGTGTCCAGTATTAGCTCCCGATTCGCGATTTACAATTGCTTAATAAAACAAACCGGCTACAGTACCCGTCATCAAGCAGGCGACAGTGCCGCCCAGAAGCGCCAATATGCCCAGTTCGGTGAGGGTAGTTCTTTTGCCGGGGGCAATAGCGCCGATGCCGCCGATCTGGATGCCAATACTGGCAAAGTTGGCAAAGCCACAAAGGGCATAGGCCGCAATCAAGGTGCTTTTGGGAGAAAGAGAAATACCACTTGCCTGGACAACTCGGAAGGTATCATAGGCTACGAATTCGTTGATAACCGTTTTCAGCCCCAACAGTTGGCCGATTACGGTGATGTCTTCCATCGGTACACCAATGATCCAGGCAACGGGGGCAAAGCAGAGGGCCAGCAAGTAGGTAAAACTAAAGCCTTCAAAACGGCCTGCGGTTGCGGAGGCAATGACTTGATTCCAGGTTTGCTCGTTGGCCTCCGCCGCAGCCCAGGCCGTATTATCAAAGCCCATGGCCAACCAGTTGACAAAATCGGTACCCGCCAGGAAGAATTCATTAAGCATAAAAATCATAGCCGTAAAAACGAGTAGCATGGCCCCCACGTTGACGGCCAGCTTCAGGCCATCGGTCGTCCCTCGGCTAATGGCGTCGAGTAGGTTACGGCTTTCGTCGGCCGCCATTTCGAGGCGCTTATCTTTTTTAGGTGTATGGGCGGTGTGGGTGTCCGCAGCGGCACTGGCATCTCCTCCAGTGACTTCTGCCAGTTCATCGGCCGTTTCGGGCAGGAGCATCTTGGCACAAACAATGGCCGCTGGTGCAGAAATGATACTTGCCGTTAGCAAGTGTTTAGCGAAGAACTGTTGCTGCACCGGGTCAGTCCCTCCCAGAAAACCGATGTAGGAAACGAAAACGCTGCCAGCAATGGTAGCCATTCCACCTACCATGACGCAGAGGAGTTCTGAGCGTGTCATTTTCTCGAGGTAGGGTTTTACAACGAGCGGTGCTTCGGTCTGTCCGATGAAAACATTGGCCGCCGCAGCCAGGCTT
>JBCDGT010000538.1:0-3590 GCA_038750915.1 Bacteroidota bacterium | reverse complement strand
CGGCTGGTCAACTGCGACTTCCATAACTTGACTCGTTGGCCGAACAGTCTATGCCTTCGGACGAACCAGTCCGTAAACAGCCACTCCGGTCAACGACTTTTCAACACCGTTTCACTGAATTTACACTTCCTCGCCGCTTACTCCTTCACTACCCTAAATACCCCCATCTCTCCTTTAATCAACTTAAATTGACCTGTATATATGCCTGCAGGTAGTTCCACCAAGGATAATCCATTCTGATAGGGAGCTTCCCACAAAATGGGCCCTTGGGCATCATAAATGACTACGCGGTTGATCTCCCGCCCGTCGCTCATTTCGATCCTCAATAAGCCATTGTTTGGATTAGGAAAATAGCAGTAGGAAGAAGTGGGAAGCAAGTTGTTCGCGTTACTATTCAGTGGGCTATTGGCAATCACGTTATTACTTTGTGCCAAATTCAGTAAGATACTATCACTCCACACTTGCTGACCATCAAGCGGTGCGTAGAGTTCCAGACTGGATTTAAGCATCGCCCCCCGCACCAAGGCGTTGATCTCCTGGGGGTTCATCCCCGAAGGGTAGAAGAACCAATCGCGAAAATCTGCGGTAGATGAGCCGTAGCTTCCACTAAGGGCGAAGCGTTCTGGAACTAACCTTTCGCCAATATGGCCAGCCACTTGGGTAGACCGGCGAGTGAAATACTGAGAAACAGTAGGAGCAGCGTAGGCATAAGGCACTAATCTTTGGAAAGAATGATCTTAGTCGAGGTTTGATAGCCAGGGCTGGAGAGTCGCAGCAAGTAGCTCCCGGTCGGAAGACCATATTGGCGCAAATCAAGGTCCATAGTGTGTAAGCCAGCGGAATAATTTCTCGCTGGTTGCTGGTGAAGTACGCTCCCCCTTAAATCCATTACTGCGAGTTTCATCGGGCCGGGCCTTGGCATTTCCCACTCTACCATCAACAGGCCAATTCCTGGATTCGGAGATACACGCAGAGGAAAGGTTTGGATCTGTGGGCCGGAGGTACTGACGATGAAGGCTGGGTCTATCGCAGCATAAGTCTTACCGAGGATGAGGTTGTCGAAATCTACCTTCAAAGGTGGGGTGCCTTCCACCTTGAGTTGCACTCCATCAAATCCTTGGTTGAGGCGCAGGCCGGGTAAACCGCCCGAAGGAACACGTAGATCTGCAGTAGCAATTGTCGGCTCGCCTTCCCCACTAAAAGTGTCTGGATCTACCCAAAGCCAGGCTTGTTCTTCCCCTACATTGCCACTGAACTGGATTTTTATCACCAGGCGGTGTAAGCCTTCGGCATCTACGTTGGTGTTGTAGTTGCCTACTCCCGGCCAGACTAGGCCGATCTTACGGTTACCGAATTTGCGACCAACGGTAAATACCTGATTGCCTCCCTTAGTAAAAGTTACGTTACCAACGTTATTGGCCGTCGAGCCGGGCTTAAAATCTACATCATACGCCATCCATAGTACTTGCCCGTCGTCCTCGACCGGCACGATGGCCCGGTTGTAACGGATACCCGCCCGGACAAATTCCAGCACGGCCCGTCCGGAAACGGGGAGGGTATTTGAAGGCACCAAATCTCCCTTCCGAATGATCCCATCATCTCCGATCTCCCGTCGCCAGGGGCCGCGCCAACCATTGACTGTATCTCCCAGGCAGAACATCGGATTGTAGTCCGCATAATCGAAGCTTTCGTACACCAGAATATCACTTTGGGCGGAAAGCAGACCGGTAGTAAAAAGTAGCAATAGGAAAATACGCATGGCGGCCATAAAATTTTGGAATATCACTCACAGTCGGAGCCATCAAAGTCTGGGTTAGGAGTCATAAAACGTGCCCCGATACTGTCGCGCCAGGCGGTAAGTTTATCCCTTAGTTCTCTTGCTCTGGCGTTCGTTGGATCAAGGCTTTCCATAGCCTCCCCCGGGTCTTCATTGAGTTGAAAAAGGTAGCTCGTGTCTACGTCGGAATACCACTCGATGTACTTATCGTCACCATCAATGATGGCCCCTGCCGGAGCGCCCCGCTGCGGACTGTAGTGCGGAAAATGCCAGTACAACGCCCGGTCCGTTTCCGGAGCGCCGGTCAGGCTGGGGATCGGCTGCCCGTCCGGCCTTACGTCGTTACCACCAGCCAGAGCGGCGATGGTCGGGAGGTAATCGGTATTTACGTTGGGGTAATCATCAACCAACGGCCCGAAATAAGTCGGGCCGTAGGCAATCAGCGGGACGCGCAAGCCACCTTCGTAGATATACCCCTTACCGGCTCGCAGCGGCCCACTGTCCGTTGGTGGGGTATGGGCGGCAAAAGCGGGTACTTCCTCCACCGTGAGGGCACCGTGATCGGAAGTAAAAAGGATGATGGTATTTTCCAGGAGTCCGCGTGCACTTAGGGTATCGACGATCCGGCCAACCTGCTGGTCGATCCGCTCCACCATCGCGGCGTAGTGCGGCCGGGGCAGCGCGTCGGGATCGTCACCGATCAAGGCTTCGTACTTCGACACCAAGTCCGGTGGACCTTGAATGGGAACGTGGGGAGAATAAAAATTTACGTCCATAAAAAAAGGCTCCCCGTCAGTGGGTAAAGCGTTGATGGCCAGGGTCGCGATGGCGTCCGTCAGAAAATCATCCCCCCCAGCAATATTGTCCAATTCAGGAAAGGGGTTACCGTTAAAAAAAGGACGAAAAAAGCTGCGGGGTAAGCCCTGTCCTCCGGCAGCGTAGCTTTCATCGTAGCCGTGGAAAGTAGGGTCGTAGTTCTGGCCACCGAGGTGCCACTTGCCGATGTAAATGGTGGAATAATCTAAGGCTTGCATTACCTCCCCCACCGTTTGGTAGGCGTAGGCCAGACGGATGGCGTTCTTGGGGGCGATCAGCGGCTGGCAGTCGCGGGGTCCGGGGGTACCGCGCAGGTGTTCCGTCATCCCGATGCGGGCCGGGTGCAGGCCAGTTTGGATGGCCGCGCGGCTCGGTGAGCAGATCGGTGCCGCGCAGTAAGCTCGGGTAAAACGGATACCGCCGGCCGCCAGCGCATCCAAACGAGGTGTTTCAATCACCTGATTTCCGTAACAACCAAGATCGTACAAACCAAGATCATCCGTGACGATCAGTATAATATTCGGCCTGTCGTCAGCGAGCGCTTTGGGTAGCTGCTCTTCCGGCGCTACCAGTAGCAATGATAAAAACAGTAGTAACGTATTCAGCATGATCAAATACGGGATTTGGCCTGGCCTAAGGTACCGAACAAACCATTGCGGCAACTCAGGATAGCGCAGGATGCTACTTTGTGAGCCATAGATGATCTTTCCGTTTATGAGCTCCACACCAATCCTTCATTTTATCTTCGCTTTTGCGTGTCTGTCCCTACTAGCCTGTACGCCACGGATAGAACTGCTTACCGCCAGTAATGCTGTTGACCATACAGCGGGCGCGGCCGCAGGTGCTATGCACGCTTGGATTACGGCCCCGGCCTTTGCTGACAGTTCCCGGGCCAATACATGGCTGGTATTTCGCAAAGATTTCACGGTAAATAACCTTCCCGAATCCACAATCGCTACAATCGCCGCCGATACCAAGTACTGGCTGTGGATCAATG
>JBCDGT010000537.1:0-3621 GCA_038750915.1 Bacteroidota bacterium | reverse complement strand
GTTGGTTTTTCCGAGAATGATCCCGCCCTTGGCTTTAATCTGCCGGGTGATGAAGGCGTCTTCGGTCATATTATTGGCGAATACCTCCGCTCCGGCCGTGGTGGGCATCCCGGCAAAATTCACGTTGTCCTTCAACAAAACGGGCATACCATAAAGCGGGTGGTTCTCGGAGGACTGGGACTTGTCTAATGCGCGAGCTCGCGCCACTGCGTCGGGGTTGATCGAGATAACGGCATTGAGGTAAGTCGCCCGGTCACTTTCGTATTTCCTGATCCGGTAGAGATACCATTTGGTCAATTGCTCGTAAGTAAGTTCTCCTGCGGCTACCAATTGTTGGAGGGTGGCAATGTCCTGGTCTAATACACGGGGCAGTAGTTCCAGGTAGTCCTCCTCGTCGAAGCGCCCTAGCTGTCCACTAATGTCTTCTAGTAGCTTGTTTTTATCCATTACCTTGGATTGCAGCAGCTTATACCGCAGGCGGCGGGAAGGGTTTTCGGCGTTGGCGGCCAACTCCTCCGCCTCGTCGTAGGGCGTCCAGCTTACGGTTTCCGGCGGCGTGCAAGCAACACCTAAAGAGATCAATAAAAGGTATAGTAGATAGGTGTGTGGAGTGCTTCTCATAGTGGGGTGATCTAGTCCTAACCGGTTCGGCTAGTGGGTTATGCAAGTGTTAGATACGGGAGAGAACGGGAAAGGGAGGGATAGGGTTTTTCGTGCGTCCCTCGTGAGGTGCCGATCGGTACTTTTTGGGCGCGGCCGCGGGTGCCACGGATGGTAAGGAGCACAGTGAAAACTCGGGCCTCACTCCTTCACAAAAACCATACAGTGTTGCCAGGGTAGATTATCGATGTTCTCCCGCAACCGCAGCCCAACCGATTCCATCTCCCGCACGGCTTGTTTTTCGGACATTTTGTGCAACAGCTTGATCGGAACCTCAGGATCTTCCAACCGGTACTCCAGCAAGACGAAGCGACCATCCCGTTTTAGAGCCTTGACGATTTCCTGCATCATCTCTTGCGGATGGGATAATTCGTGGTATACATCTACCATGATGGCCAGGTCGAGCGAGTTCTCGGCCAACTGGGGGCTGGCTTCGCTGCCCTGCACCAAGGCTACGTTCTTGATGCCCTCCTTTGAGATTTTGTTGCGCATGATGGACAACATTTCCGGCTGGAGATCCACGGCATAGACTTTGCCTTCGGGCACCTTTCGGGCCATCCTGAACGTATAATACCCCGAGCCGGCCCCAATATCAGCAATGTGCTCGTCGGGTTGAATCCCCATATTTTCAATGGCTTGGCTGACGTTTTCCTCACGTTCACGCTCCGGACGCTCCAACCAACTGGCCGCCAGGTGGCCCATAACGTAACTGATTTCCCGGCCCCGATAAAACTTGCCGGTACCGTTCCGGGAAGGTGATTGATAAGTGTAAGGTTCCCCTTCCGCCTGCGTAGAATGATTTTGTTGAGCGCCACAGTCGCTAAAGACCGGTAAAAAAAATAGAAGAATCAAGAGGCGAACGGGCATACTATTTTATGTGGTTGTAAAAATGAGACGGGCCAGGAGGGTATTTGTTGTCAGAAAGTCAGGCTAACTGCCCACGCTCTCAATATGCACAGGGTTTATTTAGAGCTTGTTTGCGCGACCACATGTGCAAAGCAGGAACCAGTAGCCGTGGCTTTAGCCACCAACTGATGCCCTAAACTTATTGTTGCTGCAATACTCTCCGTAGCCAACTCACCAAGAAATCTCGAAAAATCCGAAACCACTTTTCGCAAATCAGAGTTGAGCGTAGGTAAACGCATTAACCAATAGCTTGTTAGGGAAGGCTTTTAGCCACCTAGCTACCTGATTTTCGGTTAGCTGTTGCACAAGCGAGCTAACCGATTAACAAATCACCCAATACCAGCAGTTCAGTTTCCTCTACCCCACCGTGCTACACAAAGTCACTAAAAAAACTCAAATGAGAAAGCTCATTTTTACTCTTTTCTTTGCTTTTTCCTGTACCGTACTTTCCGCTCAGGCCGAAGTGGTTGGTAGGGTCGTTGATACCACCGACCTCACCCTTCCCGGAGCCAACGTTGTCCTGCTGCGCACCTCGGACAGTTTGCTGACAGCTTTTGCTACTACGGATGATAAAGGTTCTTTCAGGATGAAGGAAGTTCCCGCCAATTCCTACATCATGCGGATTAGCTTCCTTGGTTTCGAGCGGCCTGACAAGCTTATTACCATCTCCCCCGAAGATCAGTACTTCGATTACGGCGATTTGAAAATGTATCCGGCCGGATTTTTCCTCGGCGGGGTCGAGGTTACCGCCGACCGAATTCCGATTCAGATGCGGGGCGACACGATGATGTTTGACGCCGAAGCCTTTGCAGTGGGCGAGAACGCCGTTGTTGAAGACCTTATCCGCCGCCTTCCCGGCATGTCGGTGGACGGAGCCGGCAACATTACCTACCGCGGTCGGCCGATCAACGAGGTGATGATCAACGGCAAACCCTTCTTCGCCGGCAACTCCACCCTGTTGACCCAGAACCTGGATGCCAAGGCGATCACCAACGTTGAGGTCTACGATCAGAAATCCGATTCAGAAGAGATAACCGGCATCGACGATGGCGAGGAGAACATGACCGTTAACTTGGAGATGAAGGAGGAGTTCAAAGCAAAAATATTCGGTGAACTCTACGGTGGCTACGGCAACGAGGATCGTTATCAAGCCGGCGGCAAGGTCTTCAGGATCAGCGACGTTAGCCAGCTGGGCGTACTTGGCACGGTTAATAACATTAATAAGGTAGGTTTTTCCGGTGATGAGATTTCGGGTTTTAATGGCTCCTCCGGCCGGGGACGTGGCAACTGGTGGAACAGCGGTGGCGACGGCCGTCTGCCCTTTGACGACGGAAACGCAACCGGGGACAACCGCTCCCTCGCCGCCGGCATAAACTACGGCATGGGCCTGGGTAAAAACGGCCAGTTAACGGCGGATTATGCCCTCTTCGACCGCACCCAGCTCCAGCGGGCTACCACCATCGAAGCCTTCAACCGCAACAACGACCGCCGGGTGGTAGAAACCTTTGAAAATAATGCCACCACCAACTACAGCCACCGAGTTGGTTTCGAACTTCGCCAGCGGGTCGATTCCACGGCACGCTTACGGATCAACGGTAACCTCACGCTCGCCGGTGGTGACAACACCAGCGACGCCAGTACCAACGTCAAAAACGATGACGGTTCAACCAACGATTTTACCGTGCTGGAGCAAAACAACAATATGCGCCCCAGCGGAGCCATCCGCATCAACTACAATAAGGGCGACGGTGGTGGCCGGCGGGGCCGGGGTGGGCCCGCTGGACGCTCCTTCGGAGCCAGTCTCAGCGGTAATTTCTCGGAAAACCAGACTGATCTCGACTTGCTTACCAACGGTATTGAACCAGGTCTGAACCTCCCCGGCGTTCTCGTAAACGGGCGGCAGGTCCAGGATCGCCGGACCAATTCACGCAACATCAGTGGTGGGGTAGAATTCGCCGAGCCACTATCGGATAAATGGCGAGTCAACCTGGAGGCCGAAGCCCTGCACGACAACGTCCAGGGTGATTTCTCTTTCCGGCAAGCCGAAGACATTTC
>JBCDGT010000536.1:0-3629 GCA_038750915.1 Bacteroidota bacterium | reverse complement strand
TGCTACTTACCTGGAGGCAGTCAGTCTTTTCTATACGCCAGTCGATTCTATTGACAATGCCCATGACGGTGATTTGCCCGTATTTAAAGCCCGCGATAATCACTTTAATTTCCGTTTCCGAGCGGTGGATTTGACGTATCCGGATCGCATTCGCTACCGCTACCAATTACGCGGTGAGGATGCTGGTTGGTCGCCCCTAACGGCAGAAACGGCAGTACGCTATGCAGGCATCAGCCCCGGGCGGTATCGCTTCATCGCCCAGGCGACTACGGACGGTGGCAATACTTGGGGAGAAGCGGCCGAGTATGCTTTTTCGATTGAATATCCACTAATCAAAAAGCCTTGGTTTTTAGGCCTACTTACCCTTATGTGTGCAGGCATACTCATTGGTGGTTTCTACGGCGTATACCATCGCCTTCAGCAGCAAGAAGCAAAAAAACGACGCGCGCTTGAAGCAAAAAACCAGCTTTTGGAACTCGAGCAGAAGGCTTTACAACTGCAGATGAACCCCCACTTTATTTTTAATGCGCTTAATGGTATCCGGGGCTTAGTGGATGGTCAGCACGACACCGAGGCGCGTCAACAGATTAGTCGGTTTGCTGGCCTGATGCGGGGTATTCTGAACAACAGCCGCCAGGAAAGCATCCCGCTTGCCGATGAGATTAAAACCCTGGATGACTATCTGAAAATGGAACAATTTTGCCAACCATTTTCCTTCACCTACTCGATTCATCCGCCAGAAAACGGCGATCCGGAAGAGATCAACTTGCCCCCGATGCTTTTACAGCCATTCGTAGAAAACGCGGTACTGCACGGGCTGTCCGGTAAAGAAACGGGAGGCCACGTAGCCATCCATTTTTTTGTGCGCGGCCGCAGGATGCAGTGTACGGTAAAAGACAATGGTATCGGTCGGAAAGCCGCTGCGGAAAGGCGTCAGCAACGATCTCCCGGCCATAAATCAGTTGCCTTATCCGTAACTAAGGCCCGCCTCAAGGCCATGAAGGGGCGGGTAGACATTAAGGATGGACCCCAAGGAGGTACTGAAGTAGAGCTCGTTGTTCCCATTGAAACTTGGTAATTTAACTCATCGCCCATGAAAGCCATCATTGTAGAAGACATGCCCCAGGCCCTGGCCGCCCTCCAGGCGGACCTAAAAGCTTTCTGCCCCGAAGTAACCGTGATCGGTACGGCCAATAGCGTAGTCGCGGCAGCCAAACTACTTCGTACTGAAAAACCGGATCTCTTATTCTTGGATATCATGCTAGGAGACGGCACCAGCTTCGATATTCTGGAGATCGTTCCCGACCTACAAGCGGAGCTGATCTTCGTCACGGCCTCCGATGAATTTGCGGTACGGGCTTTCCGTTTTGCGGCCGTGGACTACCTGCTCAAACCCGTCAATGGCGATGACCTAAAGGCCGCCGTAGACCGCGCGGCCGCGCTCCACGGCTCAGCTAATACCGCTAGCCTGGATCTCCTCAAGAATACCATCCGCCACCCCGAGCAACTACCCGAACGCATCAGCCTCCATACCTCGGAAAACATCCTGGTCGCCCATATCCAAGACATCATCCGCTGTGAAGCCGATGGCAATAATACCCGTTTCATCATCCAGGGAGAAAAGCCACTGTTCGTCACCAAAACCCTTAAGCACTATGAGCGGATGCTGGCCGACCACCACTTTATCCGGATTCACCAATCTCACCTAGTCAACTTCCGTCACGTAGTTGAATTCAAGAAAGTCGACAGCGGCTACCTGCGCCTCAGCAATGGAGACGAAGTACCCGTAGCCAGCCGAAAAAGAGCCGAAGTAGTTGAGCTTTTTAGAAGCTAAATTTTCGAAAAAACTAGGAAGTAGCAATCAAAAAATTTATTTTTAGCTCCTAGCTCCTAGCTCCTACCGGTACAACCCACTAGCTTCCAGCTCTTTGGCTACTGCGCTTGGTACTAGGTATTTTATACTGTACCCTTGTTGGATGCAGTTACGGATGTAGGTAGCGGAAAGGTGCATCAAAGGCGCCTCGTGGAGGGTTACCCGGGGGTGCTCGCTTAGCTCACCGGGCGGGTAAGCCGGACGATTGTAAACGTGAATGTCGTAGTCGCGCAACAAGAGGTCGGCGTGTTTCCACTTCGGTAAAGTGGGGAGGTTGTCACTGCCCATTATGAGGCTAAACGACCGCTTGGGGTACTTATCGCGTAGCACAGCCAGGGTGTCAATGGTATAAGAGGGTTTTGGCATATCAAATTCCACGCTACTGGCGCGGAGTCCGGGGGTATCGCCAATGGCCAACTGAACTAGATGGAGTCGGTCGTGGTCTCGTGCTAGGCTCCCCGCCTTTTTGAAAGGGTTTTGCGGGCTAACGACTAACCAAACTTCCTCCAGTTCCGTCTGCGTTACCATATAATTGGCAATGATCATGTGTCCGACGTGAACGGGGTTGAAGGAACCGAAAAATAAGCCAATAGATGTTGCCATGCGTGGGTACGAGCAGTTAGTGGTAAGATTGTTGAGCGTCGGAATCTAATAAGCGCTGGGTACGTGATAATCACGAACAATGAAGAAGCCTTCGTCTCCGAGGTCTTGGTACAGCGGCATTAGCAGGTATCCCGTGACCGGCGCATGGATGGGCCCAGTTTTATCTTCCGCTAGAATCTCTCCTTGCGTTACGGAGTGGTAATTTCCGTAGCCAGGCCGCATTCGGAAGCGATCACTGCCGTCCGGAGCAATGTGGTGAACGTAGACCAATTCCGTAAGTCTGGGCAACTCACAGGCGGCTTGACGGAGGAGCTCATCGTGATAAGTACTAACATCTTCCGTACGGACACAGCCCAGCGCCCGCAGTAAATTTACCGTAGCGGCTAAGGCTAAGTCGATGGAAGCAGGATCCTCGTGATTGCCGGACTCAAAGGAGACCGCGCGTACTGGTAGGTCGGTAGCGAAGTTGTCGCCGTGGAAGTAGTGTAAGGTAGTGCCCTGCAAGCCGCTCAACATGCCTTTAATCACGGGAACGCTCATTTCGGCGGCGAGCATTAAGCTAGGGTTGTCGTCTCCGGTGATCGCGAAAATACCACCGTGGGCGGTGGTAGTGTGGAGGTCTAAAAGGACCAACTCGCTCAGTGGTGCTTCTTCCACTGCTATTTCGATCGCGGTCAGCAGCTCGTGAATTTCACGATCTTCAGAGGTAGTAAAGTTATCCGTATGCGTTTCTCTTGCCCGCCAGATGCGGTTGAGGTCCATGTCGATATAACGCTCCCCTGCTGCTAGTGCCGCCAGGTTCCCCCGCAGCGCAAGCAATTCTCCCTTAAAGTTGAAGCCAGGGTTGATGCGGGGCTCTTCTTCTAACAATTCGAAAAGTCGTTCCAGCGCCTGTACGCCAGCGGGCTCATTTCCGTGGATGCCCCCGATGGCCACTACCAACGGACCTACTTCCTTGCCGCGGTAGTGCCCGATAATTCTAGCTGAGTCAGCAATGTTTTCCATACGGGAAATAGCCCTTTTCGACTTAAAAGTAAAACTTTAAGGCGACCCACTGCGCCAGGAATCCTACTAAGTAGCCAGTATAGACTTGAATTTTGGTGTGTGCGCCCATTGCTAAACGAGCGGAGCCGACTAGTCCCGCGGCCAAAAC
>JBCDGT010000535.1:0-3639 GCA_038750915.1 Bacteroidota bacterium | reverse complement strand
AATAGTGGAATCCGTTCGCCGTAGACCATATGGGTTTTAACCCAAATTTTGAGTGCTTGGTCCATGCCCAGTACCGCAAGGATGAGGGCTACGATGAAAATGGCGTGTTTGCTGTTCAAGTCTAATGTCTAACTTTCTGGAATAATTTCTTCCTCCTCTTCCTTAGCTTGTTTTTTAGTTTGCACTTTGAGCGGGTTTTCGTGCATGTCTAGATAGTTGGCGCGTTGTCGGCTGATGTCGATGGCGCTAAAGAGGGCCTGACGGAAACTGGTGGGGTCGGCCTCATTTTTACCCGCTAGATCGTAAGCTGTGCCGTGGTCCGGTGAGGTGCGTACCCCCGGCAGTCCGGCAGTGTAGTTCACCCCTCGTCCGAAGGAGAGCAACTTAAACGGAATCAAGCCCTGATCGTGGTACATGGCCAATACGGCGTCGAACTTCTTGTACTGGCCCGAACCAAAAAAGCCGTCGGCGGAGAAGGGCCCCATCACGAGTAGCCCTTTCTTCTTGGCTTCTATTACCGCCGGGCGAATGATGTTTTCCTCGGCCTCACCCAGCAGACCACTATCTCCCGCGTGTGGATTAAGTCCTAGGAGGGCGATACTCGGTTTCTCAATGCCAAAGTCCATACGTAGCGTGGAGTGCATGAGGCGAATCTTTTCTAAAATGCGCTTCTTTGTTACTTGGTGGGGGACTTCCTCCAGCGGAGTGTGGTTGGTTACTAGTCCCACTTTGCAATCCTCACTGACCATGAACATCAGGCTCTGCGTTGCATCGAGCGTTTTGGTGATGTACTCCGTATGCCCGGGGAAGGGAAAACCACCACTCAACTTCATCGCTGCTTTATTGATGGGGGCAGTAACGAGGCCGTCGAGGTCCTTGCGCTTGAGGGCGAGGGTAGCTTGTTCTAGAGCAATGGCGGCGTACTGACCGCCTTCGGCCGTCATTTTGCCAATCTCAATATTGACGGTGTCTTGCCAACACGTTATTACGTTCACCTTACCCTGCGAAGCCTGCTTAGCATCGCGGATAGAATGGAAACGAAAATTGCTGTTGACGATATTTTTATGGTAGGCCATGACCTTGCTAGAGCCGTAGATGATGGGCGTGCAAAACTCCAAAATGCGGTCGTCACTGAAGGTCTTAATAATCACTTCTGGGCCGATGCCGTTGATGTCTCCTATACTGATGCCAATTTTTGGCTTGTGCATACGTCTAAATTTAGTCGCCAAAGATAATGGTTTAACACAAAGTGGTCGAAATGGGTTGTTGCAAGGGCAAAAAGGGAGGTCATGGGTATCCATTGTGTGGATTGGAACACCTAAATATCGTACTTTGGCTGAGTAGACTTGTTCTGCGGGTCCTGAATGAGCGAGAGGGTAGCGAATTTTATTCTGAATAAGGCAAAAAACGTAGGCGATCTCGGCTGAGCCGAGACAGCGAGGCTTTTTAACGAAATGCAGGATAAAATCTCGCCACTCGTAGCCATTTGAGGGTTTGCAGAACAAGTCTATTATAAAATCTGTTGTGATTATGCCCGTAGGAAAACAAGAAATAGATAGCTTGATTCAGGATTACTTCGGCATCCAAGGAGCTGGTTTGGCCGCCGTAGGTAACTTATTCGAACGAAGGCAGATGGAGAAAGGCGAGCATCTTCTGAAGATGCGTCAGTACGCCCGCCAGATGCACTTCGTTAAATCCGGCTACTTCCGTATGTTTGCTTACAGCCCAAACGAAGAAAAAGAGGTAACGCAGTGGATCGCGCGTAAGGGGATGTTCTTGACGGATTTAGCCAGTTTTTACTTCAATACGCCCGCTAGGTGGAACATCCAGGCCTTGTCGGCCTGTGAAGTGTTTACCATTGCCAAAGCCGATTATCTATCCATCGGTGAATACGTGGCCAACTGGCCCCAATTGGAAAAACTATTTCTCACTAAATGCTTCATAACCCTCGAAAACAGAGTTTTTGATCAATTGTCGCTGACGGCGGAGGAAAAAGTGAAGCGTTTACTGGATGATAGTCCAAACCTGTTTATTCAGGTACCGCTGCAATACATTGCTTCCATGCTGGGCATGACGCCCGAAACGCTCAGCCGAGTAAGAAAAAAATGGAGTTCTTGATGTAGATCAAGACATCAAGTCTAGCTAGCCGTGATCTTTGTGGTAAAACAACTAAACCACAACAGCATGGCACAACAAACCATCCAAACCAGTATTGAAATCGCAGCAACGCCCGCACGAATCTGGGAAACGCTCACTGATTTTGAAAATTATCCCAGTTGGAACCCTTTTTTAACTTCCGTTAAAGGAGATTTTGCAGTTGGCAAACAGGTCGAAATCAACGCGGGTGGTATGCAGTTCAAACCTACCGTACTGGCGTTTGAACCCCACCGAGAGATTCGCTGGCTCGGCCATCTCTGGTTCAAAGGTTTATTCGACGGCGAACACCGTTTTGTGATCATTGATAACCAAGACGGCACATCGACCTTCAAGCACGAGGAGCAGTTCAACGGACTACTCGTGGGGCTATTTGCTAAAAAGTTAGCCACGGAAACCACCGCCGGATTTGAGGAAATGAACCGTAAACTCAAAGCGTTGGCGGAGCAAGAATAGCGGTTGTATGCACCAAAAAGCCGTACCTTGATCGCCATTAAAGCATCCAAAACGGTCCGCTATGCAATTTGTTCGTACCCCTGATTCTGCCTTTGCCGACCTTCCCGGCTGGTCCTACGCACCTAACTACTTGGTCTACGGCGAGCTGCGGATGCACTACGTGGACGAAGGGGAAGGAGAAACGATCCTACTCCTCCACGGCGAACCCAGTTGGAGCTACTTGTACCGGCGGATGATTCCGAGCTTATCGCAATATTTTCGAGTACTTGCGCCGGATTGGTTTGGCTTTGGCCGTTCGGATAAGCCGACCCAAGTGAGTGATTACTCGTACGAGTTTCATTTGCAATCCTTCCACCATTTTTTGGATGCGTTACAACTTCGAGACATCACCGTGGTTGTCCAGGACTGGGGCGGACTGCTAGGACTCGGTATGGTTGGTCAACGGCCTGAACTGTTCAAGCGTATTGTGATTATGAATACGTTTCTTCCTAACGGGGAGGATAAAGCTAGTAAAGCCTTTAACGCCTGGAAAGCTTTTGCGCTGCATTCACCCATTTTTCCCATTGGTTCCATCATCAGCAAGGCGACCGCTAGACCCTTAGCTAAAGCCGTCAAAAAGGCTTACGACGCGCCCTTCCCCAGCAAGCAATACAAAGCGGGCGCGCGTGCTTTCCCGGCGCTGGTTCCCATGCAGCCGGACGACCCGGCGGTACCTTATATGGTACAAGCACGCGAGGTGTTAGGTAAATGGGATAAACCTTGTCTAGTTGCTTTTTCGGACCAAGATCCCGTCATCGGCCACGCCCGCAGCTTTTTCCAGGACCTCGTCCCTACGGCGGAGGGTATACCGGGTAAGCGCATCAAGAATGCGGGTCATTTTTTACAGGAGGATGCGGGGGAGGAGATTGCGGAATTGATTTTGGATTGGGTGGGGGCTCGCTAGCGCTCGCAGGGACTCCCGCGCTGGCGCGTGTTCGTTGGGGGTACCCTTCGCGTGGGGGTACGCTGGCGCGTGGGGAGGAGGAACTT
>JBCDGT010000534.1:0-3644 GCA_038750915.1 Bacteroidota bacterium | reverse complement strand
GCCTTTCCCTGGCGGTCGCTGCCGAAGTCGATGGCGTCTAATCCGGAACTCATCGTTAGTAGGTGCTCCAGGGATATCTTGGCTTTTTGCTCGTCTTTGGTGTACTGATAGGCTTGGGGTAGGTACTTATAAACTGGATCATGGACGCTGTTTAAAACGCCGTCTTCCAGCGCAATGCCAATCATGGCTGAGCCAATACTTTTAGCGGCCGACCGTTGGTCGTGGGGCAGATCAGCGTGGAAACCGTTAAAGTAATTCTCATAGACCAGCTTTCCCCGGTGGGCCATGAGCACGCTGTGTACGTGGGTGAGCGTTTTAGCTTCGATGCTATCGGCCATACGGTCCAGGAGTTCAAGATTTTTGGCTACTCCACCTATAGGCACGGTTTGCCAACCATCCTTTTTTGCTTCTGGTTCGGTGTAGTTGGCTGGTTTACTGACGGCAGTGGTGCCCATTCGCCAATCTTCCGTAGATCGGGTAAAGGTTAATGTACCAACCTTGGCTGCGGCTAGAAATACTTCTAAGATAATCTCCTCCTGTTTCAATTGACCTTTGAAACGATAGCCTGCGTTTCGGTCGGTAAAATCAATCTGATCACCATCCTTTTTAAAGTAATCTGCGTAGGTGCCCCGGTAACGATTGTCGGGGAGAATTGGGTAGGCCTCGTAGTTCTCTCCACTACAATTATCCATGGCCAGGTAAAGTCGTTCGGGTTGTAGTTCTGTGACGTAGAAGGTCTTCCACTGACCCGTGAACTGGCCTTCGCTCACTCGCTGGAGTACTAGGTGATATTTGGTGTTCAACTGCTGTAAATGACCGGAGACGTAGCTGCCATCGGTCGCGAGCTGGCCCTGAAATTGTAAGTGTTCGTCTAGGCTCAGGCTAATACTTTGCGGACTGCTGGACGCCAAAACTTTGTTGTAAAACGGTTGAGGGTTTGCCATAGTAACCCGCCATTTGCCGGAAGCTTGCTTGATTAAGGAGATGTCGTGGGTGAAAATTCGGGAAGGGAGGAAGGCTTCCCAATCACCGTAGTAGTCTTTCATGTCGATGGACTGCGTATGTAAACAGTTCTGTAAAAGGGTGGCGGTTAGTAATAGTACCGCGATACATCTGATCATTAGGAGTTGTTTTTAGCGTTTGTGGTAACTACTTAAGTCTATATTCTCCCGGACACTTGGAGGTCCAGACTTATGTCAGGGACGCTCCGAGGTCCCTCCATGGTGTGTTTTAGTGGAGAACTAGAGGACCTCGGAGCGTGCTGGCGTAGTCAGTTCCTCCGAGTGTCCGGTTTTAGCAACTTCAGTAGTTACCGTACGGGCCAAAAGTAGACGGGCTGATCAGGATAAAATAGAACGAAATTAACCTAGGCGGTTACCGCGCTGAAAAGCTGACGGAGTTTGTCCGAAATAAGACTTGAACGTGCGGGTAAAGTGACTCTGATCCGAGAAGCCACAGGCAAAAGCGATCTGGGTCAGCGGTTGCTCTCCACTCAGGATAAGCGGTAGGGACTTGCTGATGCGGAGCTTACGCAAATAATCGCCAAGGGTGGTGTCCAGAAATAAGGGAACGGTCCGAGAAATATGTACTGGGTGCACGCCTAACTCCAGTGATAAGGCGGCCAGACTTAGGGGGCTGGTTCCTTCGTGTAGGATGGTTTTAAGTGCTTCCATCCAAGGAGGTGGCTCTTTAAGTGGGAGCTTGAAGCGCTCGGTAAGGCTGCTGCACAGTTCCAGGACCAGCAACTCAATCGCCACCATCGAGAAGGCATCCGCCCGCCGAAACTCGTAATAAATTTTACTTAGAAGGAGGTGAAAGTCGGGGTGATTGAGCACCTGGTTGCCCTCCCATAGTCCCAAGTGGACGCCTTGAGCTTGTAGCCACCTTCGCTCCACTTGTAAGTGGAAACCACGCCCACTAGTAATTGAGTGTTTCTCGGTGCGGTGGGTTTCTTCCCAGTTGAGGAACATTAAGCTTCCTGGTGGGAGTTGTGCGGAACCCGCCTTGCCAATATCCAGCATATTCCCCTTAATCACGTACATGAAGTACGGATTTTCATGGTAATGCCATGGGGTACCGGGGGCAAGGTAATCGTACTCGGAAAGGCTGATGCCTTCGTGGTAAAGTTCCCAGCGTTGGGCGCCGAAATATTGGCTTTGGCTAAGAATTTTCAAGGGAATGGGGTTGATAATAAGTCACTATGCTCTACTAACGCAGCCAGCACCCGCGACCGCGCCCAAGGTCCGCCTAAAAAATTGGAAAACTACTGGAGGACACCCCTAATGCCATCGATGAACATTTGTACGGACAAGATCAGTAATAACATACCCATAAGGCGTTCCAGAGCAATGAGGCCACGTTTGCGGAGTAGGCGATAAAGTAGGGGAGCGGAGATGAGAATCAAAAAAGACACGCCCCAGGCGAGGAGTAGAGCGGCGAGTAAGCCGTACTGATCATTGGGGTTATTGTGGGAAAGTACCAGTAGCGTTGCCAGAGCCGATGGGCCTGCGATCATCGGTAGCGCAATGGGTACTACGAGGGGCTCCTGGCCTGCGGGGAAGAGTGGGGTGCCATCGGCAGCAGGGAAAACCATTTTTAGTCCGATGAGCAGAAAAATCAGTCCACCGGCGATGCGGACCGCTTCCGTTTCCAGGTGAAAAATGTTGAGGAAGGTCTCACCGCCGAAGAGAAATAACACCAGGATCACCAGACCGATCAAACATTCCCGAATGACAATGCGCTGGCGTTGACGCGTCTCGTAATCTTTCAGCAAGGCTAGCACCAGAGGAATGTTGCCAAGAGGATCGAGAATAAAGAAGAGTAACAGTGCGGTGGAGAAAATGGAGAATTCCATAAGCTGGAAGATAAAAACATGAGATAAAGGCCGCCCAGTGGCGGAAATCGTGCACCAAGAACCACTTAGGCTTCTCGTTAGTTGCTCCTTCCACAGAAAGTATTTCCTGCGGATTTAAGCCGTGATACTAGTCGTTTTTTGGCGCGGCCGCAGGTGCTAATAAAGGTAAAAAAGCCAGGCTTGGCTTCTTTGTGTTAGTAGTCTAACTCGGGAACTTCTCGAACCTCTCCTACCGCCATATCTCCCAATCTGATCTTTCCGATTCTTACTCTTACTAGCCGTACCACCGGATGCCCCACCACCGCTAACATCTTGCGGACTTGCCGGTACTTTCCCTCCCGTAAAGTCACGGAGACCCAGCTGGTTGGTCCGTGGTTTGGAGTGTGCACCCTTTTGGGCGGGAAGGTAAACACCGGGATAGTGTCGAGCCGGTTTACGGTACAGATCTTGGTGCGATATTGCTTTCCGGAAATACTGATGTCTACTCCATTACTTACCTGCTGCAGAGTCTCTTCTGTGGGTACCCCCTTTAGCTGGGTGTAATATTCTTTCTCTACCATTCCTGAACTGATCGCAGCACTGGTTTGCCCATCGGTTGTTAGCAAGAGTAAGCCCTCGGAGTTTTCGTCCAACCGACCAATGGCCATAGTGCCGGGAGCGAAGGGGTATAACTCCCCCAGCATTTTCTTATTCCTTCGGGTCGTATGCTGGTTAGTGAATTGGGAGAGATAAGAGTGGGGTTTATTTAGGAGATAGTGGTGGTGCGGCATTCCGCAAATTTAGGCTAGTG
>JBCDGT010000533.1:0-3645 GCA_038750915.1 Bacteroidota bacterium | reverse complement strand
TTGCAGGCCAAAGGTGATGATCTGGTCGGCAATGTAGTTACCCAATGCGGCGGGGTTGCCATTTTTGTAGTCGATATCTGTATACCCTACATCATAGCCTTTGGCCGCCATTAGGTCCGTAGCGCGGCCAACAATGCCCACCCGACCGGGAGCCAGCCGGTAGCGATGCACTAAAATCCGAAAGGCAGCATAACTAATGGCTTCCTCCGCAGCAGCTTCCCGGTCGGCGTAGTCGGGGATTAGCCAGTGGTCGATGGGTAGTGGGTAGCCTTTTTGTACGGTGCCGATCAGGCAGGTCGTACCGGACGCATTGATCAGCGCCCAGCTATCGTACATTGCCGCCGAAATATGGTAGAGGTTACGGGCATGAACCACTGGGCGGGCAAAATCATTGCGAATGGCTTCTAGCAGTTGTTCGTTCCACTCGCGGGCAACGGAATGGTGGCTTTCTTGGGCGCGGACGCTGGTGCAAAGTGAGCACAAAAGAGCAAATAAAAGGGAGTAGGGAAGTGCTTTCATTTTGGCGAGATTCTGAAAGGCTAAGGTACGAAACCACGGCTTTGTGGTTGGTACGGTAGCGGACTTAGTGAAGCGCAGGGGCATCAAACGTGCAACGAATTTTCGGACAACCATTTGCTTGGCGTTTTCCAGCCGTAACTAATCATTCTGACCATTTGTAGGACGACCAAATGGTTGTTAAACGTTTGCCTTAAGTGCAGCAAAAGAGAACCCCGACCCGCCGTGAGGCGAGCCGGGGTTGCTTAATTTGGTGAGCTTAAAATGGCTCAGGGCTGAGGCCAGGTTTACATCATGCCACCCATGCCGCCGGGCATACCGTGGCTGTGGCCGCCACCGGCAGCAGCTTCTGGCTCGGGCATGTCGTTGATGACACACTCGGTGGTAAGTACCATACCAGCGATGGAAGCGGCGTTTTCCAGCGCGATTCGGGTAACCTTAGTGGGGTCGATAACACCGGCTTTCTTCAAGTCTTCGAACTCATTGGTACGGGCGTTGTAGCCGTAGCTGTCGCCTTTGCCAGTGATGACGCCTTGTAGGATAACGGAACCTTCTACACCGGCGTTGTCGGCAATAGTACGGAGGGGAGCCTCCATGGCTTTGCGGACGATCTGGATGCCGATGGTTTGGTCTTCGTTACCACCTTTTACGTCGTCGAGGGAAGCGATGGCACGTACTAGGGCAACACCACCACCCGCTACGATGCCTTCCTCAACGGCGGCGCGGGTAGCGTGAAGAGCATCGTCAACGCGGTCCTTCTTTTCCTTCATTTCTACTTCCGTAGCGGCTCCTACGTAGAGTACGGCAACACCACCAGCTAGCTTAGCTAGACGCTCTTGGAGCTTCTCGCGGTCATAGTCGCTGGTTGTGGTTTCGATCTGCTGCTTGATCTGTCCGATGCGGCCCTGGATCTGCTCTTCAGCACCAGCACCGTTGACGATGGTGGTGTTGTCTTTGTCCACGGTGATCTTCTCGGCAGTACCGAGGAGGTCCATGGTCGTTTGGTCGAGCTTGTAGCCTTTTTCTTCACTGATGACCGTGCCACCTGTAAGGATGGCGATGTCTTCCAGCATGGCTTTGCGGCGGTCACCGAAACCAGGAGCCTTAACGGCCACCACCTTAAGCTGGGCGCGCAGGCGGTTTACTACCAGTACGCCAAGCGCTTGGCTCTCGATGTCTTCAGCAATGATCAACAGCGGACGGCCACTCTGGATGACTTGCTCCAGTACGGGCAAGATGTCCTGCATGTTGCTGATCTTCTTATCGTGGATTAGCACGTAAGGGTTCTCATACTCAGTGACCATGCTCTCGGCGTCGGTCACAAAGTAAGGGCTTAGGTAGCCACGGTCGAACTGCATACCCATTACCTCGTCCACGTAGGTGTCGGTACCCTTCGCTTCTTCTACGGTAATGACACCGTCTTTGCTTACGCGCTTCATGGCGTCGGCAATCAGACCACCGATTTCGTTGTCGTTATTGGCGGAGATGGCGGCTACCTGCTCGATCTTACTGAAGTCGTCACCGACGACTTCGCTCTGTCCTTCGAGGTGCTTGATGACTAGCTTAGTGGCTTGGTCGATACCGCGCTTCAGGTCCATGGGGTTAGCACCGGCAGTAACGTTCTTGAGGCCGGCCTGAATCATGGCCTGGGCCAATACGGTGGCGGTGGTGGTGCCGTCACCGGCGATGTCGGCGGTTTTAGAAGCTACTTCCTTCACCATCTGGGCACCCATATTGGCAACGGCGTCTTCGAGCTCAATTTCTTTAGCAACAGTTACTCCGTCCTTAGTGACTTGTGGTGCACCGAAAGACTTTTGAATAACAACGTTGCGGCCTTTTGGGCCTAGGGTGACCTTCACTGCGTTGGCGAGGGCGTCTACACCGGCACGTAGTTTTTCCCGTGCGGTTCTGTCAAAGCTAATTTCCTTAGCCATGTTGGTATAATTTTTTAATTGTTAGTTGGAATAAATGATGAATGTGAGGGTAAGTGAATGAGAGAATGTTCTACTCATTTTGTCCGTCATTCATTAGTCGACAATGACCAGGATATCGTCTTCCCGCATGATCAGGTAGTCGTGGCCTTCTAGAGTAACTTCCTGACCGGCGTACTTGCCGTACAGGACAATGTCTCCCACCGCGACGGTCATTAAGTTGCCATCTTTACCGGGGCCTACCGCAATTACTTCACCTCGTTGGGGCTTTTCCTTGGCAGTGTCGGGGATGATGATACCACCGCTAGTCTTTTCTTCAGCGGGAGCGGGTTTTACCACTACGCGATCGTTGATCGGCTTCATGTATGGATGTTTTGGTTTAATAGAAATTGGTACGGTTAAATTGGCATGCTCGGGGCAAAAGCCGCGCGAAGGTAAGCTTTATACCACTTCGCACGCGAGGGTATGCGAAGGTCGTGCCAAATTAGGACGACTGTCATATCGGCAGATGGGGCCGGTCAATGCACGTTCGAGGTGCGCCGTGGATCATAATATTTTCCATTTATGTGGTAATATCCATGACTGTGGTTTTTCTAGGACTAATGCATCAAAATTTTCTGCTCACTAATTGTTGCATTTCAACAGCTCTAAATCCTTTTTCAAGCATCAATTTGTTCATTTTTGTTATTCGCAGCAAAAACGAACCAAAAAATACTCGTCCTGCTCTGGGCTCGCTTCGCTCAACTCTGAGACGGACCGCAGGGCCTGGCGATCAGCGCAGCTAAACAGTCACAGGACTCCATTTAAGCAAGGATTAAGTCAACTTTATCCGTTGTTGCTTACGTTGATGCGTTTGTCCTAATAGTTCCCTATTTGCAGTTGGAAGTTGATTTTAAAACCAGGCTTTGCACCTGCGGCCGCGCAAAAATCATCGTTTCAACTCGTACACGTACCACCAGCGTATCCCATCCAACCAACTGCCAACGTTAAACAATTCGGGTTTGTTGGTGTAGACTAGCTTGGCTCCTTTGGGGGGATTTGGCTGTTTCGTTTGTTGAGAGTACAAGCAAACTGGCGTCTTACAGGCAGACCAATCTTGGCGATCACCTTCTACTATATTGACTTTGCCCGGGCGGCGGTAGAAATGCAGCACCAAATTCGTATAACTAAAGACGTGTTTCCCATCGGCATAAAGGGT
>JBCDGT010000532.1:0-3660 GCA_038750915.1 Bacteroidota bacterium | reverse complement strand
GCGCCGCTTTCAGGTGTTGCCCCCCTAACTTCTTACGGATACGGGTAAAGGCCATGACTAACTCCTCCGTCGGATAGTTGCCGTATTGCTGCACTAAACGCGCTACCCGCCAGGAAAGGGGTTGCTTCAATACTACCACCGGAGAAACGGTATGGTTGGAAGACGAAAGTAGAATGATCGGTCATGTATACCTTCCCGATGAATTCTTCCATCGTCTCCTCGCAGCCCCTGTGGTAGTATTGAAGCAACCCCTTTCCTGGCGGGTAGCGCGTTTAGTGCAGCAATACGGCAACTATCCTACGGAGGAGTTAGTCATGGCCTTTACCCGTATCCGTAAGAAGTTAGGGGGGCAACACCTGAAAGCGGCGCTTATGGCCCTAGATCAAAATGATTTAGCTACAGCAGCAAGGATTGGCCTCGTTTATTACGACAAAGCCTACCAGCATTACAACGATCGCCGCAATGCCCGCATTACCCATGAGGTAATCGCCAACAGCCCACATCCCGCAGACATAGCGGAACAGTGTTTGGCGTTGGAATAGTCAAAAGACCTCTCCCCACGCCCTCTCCGAATCGCTTCGCTGGAGAGGGAGCCAAAAGACCAAAGTGTCAACAGTACCAAAAGACCAACTAGGCGCAGCCTAAATAATGCCAATCGAACCCAGGTAGCGTTCCGCATCGAGCGCGGCCATACATCCCGTACCCGCTGCCGTAATCGCTTGCCGATATACGTGATCAGAAGCGTCTCCAGAGACAAAGACACCAGGAACATTGGTCTTGGTAGAATTGGGTTGGTGCATCAGGTAGCCAGTATCTTCCATGTCCAACCAGTCTTTAAAGATGCCGGTATTAGGGATATGACCAATAGCAACGAAGAAGCCAGAAATCGGAATTTCTTGTTTCTCTCCCGTTTTGTTGTTGAACACCCGAACACCGCTAACGTGCTCCTCCCCCAGAATTTCTTCCGTTTCCGTATTCCAGTAAATCTTGATGTTCTCTTGCTTCTTAACCCGGTCTTGCATGATTTTGGAAGCCCGCATTTCGTCACGACGAACGAACATGTGTACCGTTGGGCAAAGGTTGCTTAAGTACAATGCCTCTTCCGCTGCACTGTCTCCAGCACCCACAATGGCCACATCTTTACCGCGGTAGAAAAAACCATCACACACCGCACAGGCACTCACCCCGTTATTGGCCAAGCGCTGCTCGCTTTCTAGCCCTAACCAACGAGCGCTGGCTCCGGTGGAGATAATGACGGAGTGGGCGAGAATTTCTTCTCCTGCTTCGTTGTAGATTTTATGAACCGGGCCGGTAAAATCGACCTTTTCGATTAGCTCATACTTCACTACGGTGTCAAACCTTTCGGCTTGTTTCCGTAAATCGTCCATCATCTGCGGTCCCATAATGCCTTCTGGGTAGCCGGGGAAATTTTCTACGTCCGTGGTGATCATCAACTGCCCACCAGGTTCTTTGCCGGTGTAAAGTACGGGGTTGAGATTGGCACGGGCGGCGTAGATAGCCGCAGTATAGCCTGCGGGTCCAGAGCCGATAATGACGGTCTTTAAGGGTTCTTTGCTCATGGTTATTTTCAATTTTGCGACGAAGGTACACAATCTACTTAGCTTCCAGCTTCCTTCGTAGCCGGGCAATAAAACAGCCGTTTCACCTAAGGGTTGAATGGATCAGGAGCCCGAAAAAACGATTAGCTGTGGGTGTCGGGATAAGACAATTGTCCATTAGTCATTTAGCGGCAGAGCGCAGGTGCAAAGCAGGTTATTTGAGCAAAAATACTCAAGCTTGGGCCGCAACCGCTTCTAACTCAATTAGACAGCCGTAGTGTAACTCTCTACTGGGTACTACACAACGGACGGGACGGTGCTCCCCGAAAAAATTGGCGTACACCATGTTGACTTGGTCCCAAAGCTTTACGTCCGGTATGTAAATCCTGACTTGGATAACCAAGTCTCGGTTACTGCCTGAGTGCTTAAGCAGGTGATCTAATTTCGCTAAAACCAATTGTGTTTGTGCTTCGATACCTTCTGGAATACTTCCATCGGCCAGTTTGGGGAGTTGGCCGGAGAAGTAAAGTGTTCCATTATGGGCAATTACGGGACTGTAATGCCCTACCGGAGAGGGAATGTGCTCGTTTTGGATAATTTCCATATTCGCAAGATAAGGAAGCCGTTCTAGCGCTATATGTTTACCGGTAAAATTTAATAATACTTAGGAGGGCCGAATTGAATTCGGCCGACTACTGATTGAAGTGGTTTAGTAACCCTATATCACTTCATTACCTGGGTTGGTACTGCCCCGTAAGGTCAAGAGGAAAGGTGGAGCCAAAATTTTCGGATATCTCTACTTGACCAACCAACTCCCAGCTGTTATCGATAGAGAAGCGTTGTCCGATTACTTCTCCACCAATAATCCGACCGACCGGCTCATTAACACTGGTATTACTTGTGTAAGCGAAGGTTTTTATGTCGGTCCAGTCGTCGTCGGAAAGGTCTAGGGTCTCCAGGCTATCGGGTAGAACGATTAAGATAGTTTCGGCGGACTCGTCTCCACTCACGGCGAAATCTGGATCGACTGTACGGGAAATTTGAATGATCAAGGTAGAATCATTAGTAGTAAATTCGGGAAAGGTCTCTTGTCCAGGGACTATCTCGATATCGACATCGAAACCATAAAAGGCGGCTTGGATAATAGAAATTTGACTACCGAAAATCGTTGGCTCATCGCGAGAACAACCGAGGCATAGTAGCGGAAGACAAAGGACAATTAGTTTTTTCATTTAGTAGAGAATAAAATTGTGGAAAAACCGAAGGGCTGGTCACCGTATTGGTAACCAGCCCTCGGCAGTTATTATCGGGTAAGGGGAACGACACCCTTTACATGCCTTTTTCCTTGAAATAAGATTTCTCAATCTTTTCACCCGCCTGGATCTTTTCGATCCGAGCTTTGAATTCATTAGAGATTTCGTATTCGTCGTTGCGGGCGTACATTTCCTTGAGGGCAATCAGGGTATTCTGATCACCTGGATCAGCCATTTCCGCCTTTTGGAAGAATGGAAGGGCCTTCTCGAATTCTGCCGTAACTTTTGCATTAAGCTCCTCGTACTTCTTCTGGCCGGCTTTGCTGAAGTCGTTGCCCAGCTCAACCAGCTCTTGTGACATGGCGGCGGCACGGTTGTAGATCATGGCACCTAGGCTATAGATCAGGCGGCCCGCGTTGGGGTCTTTTTCGAGTCCCTTCTCGTACTGAGCCCGTGCTTTTTCGTAATATTCAGCGGCTTTAGCCTCATCACCACTCTCTGCGGTGGTTTTGTAAAGGTTCTCGTAAACTTGGCCGAGGGTAGCGTAGAGGCTAGTGTTATCTGGCTCTTTCTCAATAGCCTCTTCTAGTTTACCAGTCAATTCGCTCAGGCGGCCTTCCTGAAGGTAGAAGTTAATTTCTGAGAAAAGAAGAGATGCTTCTTCGGGGAATTTCTCCCGACCTTCGGCCAGGTACTTTCCTGCAGCTTCTTTGTCACCCATTCCAGCGGCTACCTTATAAAGACCGTCGTAGAGACCGGCATCATCATAGCCCGCTTCGTATAAGTCCATGAACATTGGCTTGGCTTCGGCGAAATTTTCCATGAGCACGGCGGAAAGCCCACCGTAG
>JBCDGT010000531.1:0-3661 GCA_038750915.1 Bacteroidota bacterium | reverse complement strand
CGCTTAAAGGGTAGCCGCAGAAGAGCGCAAATTGAAAAATTAGCACTACCCTTAATACGGCTGTTAAACTGACCTTGGCTATTTGTCTCTGCATGACTCTTAAGAACCACCATCTTCGTCCTCCCAGGGATTAATATATGGGGCCCTGTTGAAATTAGTTGGGCTGCGGGCCACCGCACCTCGACTAAACATATTATTCACCCCAATACTAAGGCAATGCCCCGGGCAGGGTAAGTTACTGAGAATGGTTCTCGTTTCCGAAGCGGGTTGGAAAGGACTATTAGCGTTCGCTTCACTACGAGCAACGGCAAGGAAGCTCAGGGCCTGGTATTTCACCGGAAAGGGAAAGAGTTCGGGCACCTTACTTTCGATCGGGTCTAGTGGTGCGGTGAAAAAGCTAATGCCTTGGGCTCCGGGTGCGGAGAGTAGATCGAAAATGGTGGCTTCACTGAAAAAGGCGGTGAGAAAAGTATCAGTGGTCACCTCCTGCTTGGCAGCGGCTCTACTGAGTTGATCAGCGGCCAAACTTAGGTTTGGTCTTTTGACCCGCATAAAGATGGGATCTTTAGTTGGGGAGTTGCCAGTGAGGCCATTAAACTCATTGGCGTCAAATCCATCCGCTTTGGTGCCGCAGGCCACTAAGCTGGAGGAGCCCGTTTTTTGTGCATTTTCGCCGGCTAGGTAAACTCTAATGCCAGCCGCTAGAATAGAGCGGTTCATCATTCGGTGTAAGTCAGCGCTTCTGAAAAAACCTAGCGGCCGACTACCAGTAAGGTTGAGGGTGCCAAGTTCCTGCAGGCTTAGGGTAAGCCCGGGGTGGTTTGCCTCGTAAAGATTCATTGCAAGTAGTTTTTATGTGAAGAGTAGTGCTGTTGACCGACTGGAAAACCAGTACTAGCGTAATTATTATTGCTACCTCAAATCTCCCCCTTCAGCGCCTTGCGAATCACCTCGGCTTTAGAATTGACTTCCAGGGCACGGTAGATCCGCTTGATGTGATCCCGGACGGTATCGATGGAGATTTCTAGTTTGTCGGCAATCATTTTGTAGCTGAGCCCATCGACGAGGGCATCAACGATTTGTTGTTGCCGAGGAGTGAGTGCAGCGCCTTGCTTGGCAGCTTTTGGCATGAAGTGACCGGCAATCTTACGAGCTATCGAGGGCGACATGTAGGAGCCACCCCGGTGCACCACGAAGAGGGCTTCCTGGATTTTAGCCAGCGAAGTTCGCTTCGAGATGTAGGAACATGCACCCGCGCACAGCGCCTTGAAGATGTTGTCGTCTTCTTCGAAGGTGGTCAGCATCACAATGTCCGCCTCGGGCAGCTTTTGGCGAATGTGACGAATGCCCTCAATACCCGACATGCCAGGCAGGCCAATGTCCAGCAAAATGAGGTTGACATTTAGCCGGGCTGCGCTGGTAGCCTGAGACAAAAAGTCCTCTACGCTTCCCGCAACAAGATTGATTTCAATGGCGGGGTGGACGGAGAAAAAGCTTTGGAGGCTTTCGCGGATGACGGGGTCGTCTTCAATGAGGCAGAGGTTGATTTGTTCCATGGTTCAAAGTTCTGGACAAGCGTAGAGGGCCACACCTACATTTTCATGTGGAGGAGGGGGGACTAGGAGCTAGACGACCTTCGGTCTGCTAGGAACTAGACGCACTGCGTGCTGCTAGGAACTGGGAGCTAGTTTTTTAGTTCCCAGTTCCCAGTGCCGAAGCCCCTGCCTAGATAAGGAATATATAGTTAAACATGAAAATCGGTTGCCCAACTAGGTAAAACTACCCTCCACACGAAAATGTAGGTGCCGCCCTTTAGTAACGCCCGCATCTTTGCCTTGTCCTCGCTTAGCGGGAACCACCTATACTAACTAGAGGAGCCATTGTCAACCCTTTTTCCGGCTGCTCTCTACACCCAAATCCTGCATTCTTTCTAATCACTTAATGGCCCGGGCCAAATACCCACTTCGTGCCCAGGCTAAATCAAAAAATGATGTTATGAAAACGCTATTCAAGCTCTTTATTCTAGCGGTTTGTCTTTGCCTTGTAGCCAGCCCCACTTTTGGCCAAGAGACCGACGAGGCTCAAACCTACCACGTTCACGACTACCTCCTGGTTGCTCCCGGTAATCATGCGGACTATCTGGCGATGGAAAAAGTCTGGAAGAAAATCCACCAGGCTAACATCGCGGATGGTAAGTACCTCTACTGGGAATTGACCGAAATTGTGATGCCCGTAGGCAGCAATACGGAATACAACTACGTCACCCGCATTGCGGTAAGAGGAGAGGAAAACCTCGCGGCGCTAATGACTGGAGAAATCTTCAGTGGCAACCTCACCGCCAAGCTTACGGATGCCGAAAAGGCGCTTTTCCAGCGGACTGGAGAATTACGGACTTACGTCAAAAAAGAGGTGTACACCGTCACCCACCTCCTACCCGCGGAAGATTTTAAGGACGTCAATGTGTCCGTCATGAACCATTTCGATTACCCCGTAGGTAGCGGGCACCGCGCCCACGTCCAGATGGAAAAAGATATCTGGGACCCGGTACACGCCGCTCGGATCAAGGCCGGTGAAATGTTGGGCTGGGTGGTTGCCAACAAGATCATGCCTGGTGGCGCCGGCGAGTCTTTCCACGATGTTACCGTCGATCTGTATAAGGATATGCCGACTTACCTAGCCAATCGGAGCCCCATGCCTCATTTCAATAAGGTGCACGCCAATAAGAACATCAACGATTTGATGGAGCAAACGGAGGCAGCTGCTTCGCTGGTTTATACCGAGGTGCGGCATACCCTGGATGCTTCTAACCGCTAAGTTTTAGCACTTATGGCCAATTTCGGGGCCACCTCGGCCATCCGCGGTGCTATTGCCAGTGGTGTCATCGGCTGGATTCTCGGCCGTGGGCGGTCTGATCAAGGTGCTTTTACTACTTTTTGAGTTAGAATTTATTGTGAGCCGGGCTGCCCTCCATCAGGAGAGTGGCCCGGCTACTTCTTGTGATACCTCATCGGACTTATTAGCCCTGAAGTGAGGAGCCATTGGTAAGTGGATGGTGAAAGTACTCCCAGTACCTTCTTTACTGTCTAAGCGGATCTTTCCTCCGTTTTGTACCACCAATTCTTGGCACAGTAATAAGCCTAGGCCTGAGCCACGCTCTCCGGCTGTTCCTGGCAGAGAGGTAACCGATAAGTCAAACAGCTTTTTTTGTTGCATGGAAGACATGCCGATGCCGGTGTCCTTAATCTCCAAAATGATGTCTCGACCTACCGACCTAGCCGTTAGCGTAACCTTCCCTCCGCTTGGGGTGAATTTAATGGCATTGTTCACTAGGTTGCGGATGACGGAAAGTAGCGCCCTCGGGTCTGCTTTTATGATTAAGTGGTTTGGGATGGTCGTTATCAGCTCAACCTGCTTCAACTCCGCCGCTTGTTCGTATAAATCGACGGCTTCCTCGGTGAGGGCGGCCAGGTGAAGGTTCTCCGGTTGGTAGGGCGCATTGCCCGTTTGTAAGAGGGCCCACTGGAGGAGATTGTCCAGGAGTCCAGAGAGCCGGTTAACGGTCCGGTTAATATTGTTGGCCTGGCGTAGGGCGGTATCCTGCGCTCCCTGGCCAAGGCTATACCGAAGTTGTTCCCCCGCCATGTTGAGGGCAACGACCGGG
>JBCDGT010000530.1:0-3666 GCA_038750915.1 Bacteroidota bacterium | reverse complement strand
GAAGCTTTCGACATCGAGTACTGGTTGCTGGAAGAAGCGAAACTCCAACGGATGCCCAAGGAAAAGCCCCTTTCCCGTAAGGTGGCCATAGTTACCGGAGCCGGTGGCGGCATTGGTAAGGCTATTGCCGATAAATTGGTAGCCGAAGGTGCCGTAGTTGTACTTTCCGATATTGCGGAAGACCGGCTGAAAGAAGCCAATGACACCTACGGACGTGACCAATCCGCCTACGCAGTTTGTGACGTTACTGATCGCGCTTCAATTAACCAGGCCTTTGCTGAAGCGTGCCTAGCTTTTGGCGGGGTCGATATTGTAGTACATAGCGCGGGGCTCGCCATCTCCAAACCACTAGAAGAACACACGGATAAAGACTGGGATCTCCTCCAAAATGTATTAGTGAAAGGGCAATTTGAACTAGCCCAAGCCGGTGTGTCCATCATGCGCGATCAGGGTACCGGAGGGGACTTCATCAGCATTGCTAGTAAAAACGGGCTCGTTTCCGGCCCCAATAACGTTGGATACGGAACGGCAAAAGCCGCCCAACAACACATGAGTCGGTTGTTAGCAGCTGAACTTGGTAAAGATCAGATTCGCGTTAACACCGTCAATCCCGATGGTGTCATCATTGGCAGTAAAATTTGGGAAGGCAAATGGGCTGAAGGCCGGGCGAAAGCTTACGGAATTACCGTAGAGGAATTACCCGCTCATTACGCCAAACGGAACCTCCTGAATGAAATCATCCGCCCCGAGGACATTGCCAACGGTGTCTTCGCTTGCGTGGGTGTACTAACTAAAACTACGGGCAACATCATCAACGTAGACGGTGGCATGGCCAATGCCTTTGTCCGGTAAAGAAGCATTGAATGTTGAAGTATTGAGTGAGTGAATAGTAGCAATAACTGATGAAAATGTTATTATTCATCACTCTTTCTTTACCCGCTTCGCTTGGCACACGCTTGGCGAGCTCAGCAATCACCTGCGGCCGCGCCCTTCGCCTTTTTATTTGACGTCTAACCGAACATCATGCAACTCACCAAAGAACAAATACGCTCAGCGAGCACCGTCGGGCTTACCCGCCACGAAGAGGAATACGATTTTCTCGCTGCGGGCCTATCCAAAAAAGGAACCGAGGTAGAAGCCATCGTGGCCGCTCTTGCCGATTTCCAAGTGGCCATACCCAGTTGGGCCCTTGGTGCTGGCGGAACACGTTTCGGCCGCTTCTCCTTTTACGGTGAACCCGCCAATTTGGAACAAAAGATTGCCGACGTAGGGGTCATCCACGCGCTGACCCAAACGGCCGGCGCTATTTCTCTCCACATTCCTTGGGATATCCCCCAGGATTACGCTGCCATTAAAGAATTAGCGCAAGCCAACGGGCTTGAATTCGACGCCATCAACTCCAATACCTTTCAGGACCAGGTAGGCGCCAAAGAGTCTTACAAGCATGGCTCGCTGTGCAGTACGGATGAGGCAGCCCGCGCCCAGGCCATTGCCCATAACTTAGAGGTGATCAACATTGGGGAAAAACTAGGCGCTAAGAGCCTGACCGTTTGGCTGGCCGATGGCACCAGTTTTCCCGGCCAACGGAACTTTCAACGCATGTTGACGCGGACAGAAGATAGCCTGCAACAGATTTACGCCGGCATGCCGGAAGACTGGCGGCTGTTCATCGAATACAAACCCTACGAACCAAACTTCTACAGTACGGTGATTCAAGACTGGGGAACCTCCTTCATGCTGGCCAATGCTTGTGGCGAACGGGCCTTCACCTTAGTTGACCTCGGGCACCACCTACCCAATACTAATATCGAACAAATCGTCTCCACGCTCATGCTAAAGGGGAAGCTGGGTGGCTTCCACTTCAATGACAGCAAGTACGGCGACGATGACCTGACCGTGGGCAGCATCAAGCCCTACGCCCTCTTCCTGATCTTCAACGAGCTGGTCTACGGCATGCGCAACAATCCCCAGAACCCAGACCTGGCCTGGATGATCGATGCCAGCCACAACATCAAGGATCCGTTGGAAGACCTGATCCAAAGCCTCGAAGCCATCCAAGAAGCCTACGCCAAGGCACTCTTGGTTGATCAAGCGGCCCTAACGGAAGCCCAACTCGGCCATGATGTTACCAGTTGTCAGGAAATTCTCCAAGATGCCTACCGCACCGACGTTCGCCCGTTGCTTCAGCGCGCCCGGTTGAACCGTGGCGGTGCCCTACAACCGCTAGCCGCCTACCGCTCCCTGGGCGTCCGCGACGGACTCATCGCTGAGCGCGGCAAGCATACCGTTGCGACGGGACTGTAAAAAGTATCCCCGGCTCCAGCCGGAGGAACCCCCCACCGGCTCCGGCCGTGGGTACAACTACCACCATGCAAAAAGTAACGGCGGTATTCGACATTGGCCGCACCAACAAAAAGTTCTTCCTATTCGACTCGAAATTCCGTGAGGTGTATCGGGAGTACGTCTCCTTTGACATGATCGAAGATGAGGACGGCTTTCCGACGGAAAACTTACCCGCCCTACGCACCTGGCTGCGGGAAGTATTCCACCGAATTTTAGCCGCCGAGGAATTTGAGGTACGTGCCATCAACTTCTCCAGCTACGGCGCTAGTTTCGTTCACTTGGATGCCAATGGTGAAGTGCTGACTCCGCTTTATAACTACAACAAACCATTTCCGCAGGAGCTACTCGATCGCTTTTACGCAGCATACGGTCCGGAAGAGGCGTTTAGTCTGCAAACGGGTTCTGACAAATCTGGCATGCTCAACTCCGGCTTGCAGTTATACTGGCTCAAGCACCGTAAGCCGGAGGTATTCGCCAAGATTCGGTATTCACTGCACCTCCCTCAGTTTATCAGTTATCTTTTCACGGGTATTCCCATTAGTGAGTATACCAGTATTGGTTGCCATACTGCCCTGTGGGACTACGCTAAAAAGGATTACCACGACTGGGTGTACACCGAAGAAGTGCACCGTATTCTTCCGCCAATTGTTTCCACTGAGACGAGCTTCAACCTGAATTATAATGGCCGGCGGATCAAAATCGGGGTTGGCATCCACGATAGCTCGTCGGCTTTACTCCCCTATATCCGGAGCGAAAGAAAACCCTTTGTCCTACTTTCCACGGGTACCTGGAGCGTATCCCTTAACCCCTTTACCACCGGGCCATTGACTAGCAGTGATTTGCTTGAAAAGTGCATCAATTATATGGGTATCGACGGTAATCCAGTAAAAGCTGCTCGTCTGTTTTTGGGGGAAGAGTACAAATTTCAGGTGAATTGGCTAGCTCAGCACTTTGGTGTACCTAAAGAGAAGCATAAGCGGGTAAGCTTTGACCGAGCAGCCTACGAAGAAATTACGCAACCGTACGTTCCCCGCTTTAACTTCAAATATCTTCCCGGCTCTTTCCCGGAAGAAACTGAATTAGCCGTCGACACCACCTACGAACATGCTTACCATCAGCTGATGGTTCAGTTGGTACGACAGCAGGTTCAAAACCTGCGGGCCGTCCTCCGGGAAGCACCCGCAAAGAAACTTTTTATTGATGGTGGCTTTACCGACAACGAGGTATTCGTAAAGTTACTAGCACACCAGTTTCGGGGCTTAAAAGTGCGGACTACCGACTCCTCCCTCGGCTCTGCCCTCGGTGCAGCTATAAGTATTTCTG
>JBCDGT010000529.1:0-3666 GCA_038750915.1 Bacteroidota bacterium | reverse complement strand
CGCCATTAACGAAAAGTATATAGTAACGTGAGGTTGGGGGTCATTTGAGCAGTTTTGGCAGCAAGACGGCTGGTTTTTGCTCCATAAAGCAATAGGCTGCGACAGTCGCAAACATATACACCATGTCATTAACCGGGCTACGATGCCGGGTGCAATCAATGTCAAAAACGGTCATCATGATATCGAACACAGATTCAATGAGAGCCCTTTTGTAGAGTTGCTATTTTTATGGTGTCTACCGTAGCGACGAAGTAGTAACGTCATCTCACTTCGATTTTCATCCTTCGGACTTTGTACTTCAATCTTTACCCAGCACCCGCGGCCGCGGCCTAAATTGCTGCCGAGTTGATTTTTGCGCGAACGCAGGTACCAACTTGGGTGACAAGCGCCGTGATTGCAACACCACAACTAGCCTCCTACGACGGTTGGCCAACGAACACATTTAGCAATCTCCTAGCGACACCACCGCTTGGGCATAGTTCCCTAACTTTGGGAGCCTATGAGGTGGTATGTTCACTTGTCGGTCTGTTTATTAGTGCTGTTGGTCACCCAGCTAGGAGCTCAGACCGTCGTTATCCCTGAAGAACTCACCATCGAAGACGGCCTCTCCCAGGGCTACGTCTCGGCGATCTTACAGGACCAGGAGGGCTTTCTGTGGTTCGGCACCAAAAACGGCTTGAATCGCTACGATGGCAAGCAATTCGAAGTTTTCGTCCACGAGTCCGAAGCGGACTATTCCTTAGCCAATGACTGGATCTACGACATCAGCGAAAAGGGGGACTTTTTACTGGTGGCCAACGGCAGTAATGTGCTGAATCTATTCCACAAACGGAACAATCGCTTTTACGCCATCCCTCTACCCAGTGCCAAAGTAGGTAGCATCAATGCCCTGGCGGAAGACGCCCAAGGGAATTTTTGGCTACGAACGGAACCGAACGACGAGGTCTGGCGGTTATCCTTTCCGGCGGCCTTTTGGCAAGATTTCCCCCAAGACAGTCGCTTGCTATCCACAGTCGAGGTGTCTTTGGTTACTACGGCGGAGCGCATGTGGAGCCAAGGGGACAGCGTATTCGTCGTGCAGCAAGGCCAAACCCATTGGCTTGACGAGGATGCTGCAACCTTCCTTCCCATAGCCACCGGAATTACTGAATTCCGCAAAATAACCCCTGATCTGGCATTGGGTAATCTTTCCCAAGAGTCTAATTTTCAAAGATTTAGTCTGTTTATTCGACGACAAGGGGAATGGCGGATACTGTCCAAAGATTTGTACTTTATGCCGCAGTATTACTACGATCAGGCTGCGGACTTAATGTGGGTATATGCGGAAAAGGAGATTTTCGCATTTTCAGCAACGGCAATAGCGGGTAAAACACAACTGAGTCTGGGGGATGCCAGCTACCGCATTCCTGACGTAAATGCAGTCGTGGGGGATTGGTATAAAGATCGGTCGGGTGTCCTTTGGGTGGGCACCACTGGACTGGGCGTGCGAAAAGTGAGCCCCCGTAAGCTCGCGATAAAAAGCTTTGCTAATGGCACCTCCGTCTATGACCACCTCTTCTCGGCGGGTAAGGGGGAATTGATGTACCATCGCTTCAATGGTGCCGAGTTCTACACGCCGGGCGTATCCGGCCATTTGGGCCAGGTTTTTGCTTTCGTCAAGGCGGAAAATTTTGGGGAGATTTACTGGTTGCCCGATGGTTCGTCGGGGGATGGGTGGCTGGCCACCCAGAGGGCGTATACCCCGGTAAGCGGGCGTATAATCCAGTTGTTCCGTTGGAAAAATGGGGTGCCGGAGCCACGAGGAAGCTGGGTGTGGGAGGATTCCTGGAGAGGCAGTGAACTTAGCATTTTTCGTGGGGTCAATCCGCAACAGCTCTTCCTCCTTTCTTCGAATACCCTCATCGACTATCGGATCGATATGGGCAAATCGCACATCTCCCGGTTTGATCATCTTTTTGGAGGCAACAAACCAAACGTCTTTTACGGGGCGCAAACCCTCAATGGGGACTGTTGGCTTGGGACCATCAGGGGGTTGGTACACGGAAAGAAAACGGCAGAAGGATTTTCCTTTAGTTTGGTAGACGGGCTGCGTAATCCTGCCTGCGCGAGTGTGTTGAGGGACCCCAGCGATGGTGACGTACTCTGGATCGGTACCAAGGGCGGGGGCTTGCACCGGCTCGATACCCGGACCATGGAGTTTACGTACTTGCACGCCAAGAACGGCCTACCGAACGACGTCATTTACGGGGTGCTGAACGACGAGCGGGGCAACCTGTGGCTGAGTTCCAATAAGGGCATCATTAGTTATGCTCCGAAGACGGGGAAGATGCGGAATTTCACCGCTGCGGATGGCCTGCAGAGTGATGAGTTCAATACGTTTGCCTTTGGAAAATCGGTTACCGGGGAGCTATTGTTTGGTGGCATCAAAGGGGCGAACGTATTCCACCCGCAGGATTTAGACGAAAATCCTACACCCCCTAAACTCAGTTTTACTGGCTTGGCGATCAACAACCAAGCGGTGCGGGTGCTCGATAGTACGAACATTTTAAGCGAAGCGGTCGAGTTTTCCCCTGCCCTTACCTTGCCGCACAACCAAAACAGCATCAACCTAACCTTTGCGGCGCTGGAGTTCACCGCGCCGAGTAAGAATACCTTTAGCTACTACCTCGAAGGGGCGGAAGCACCTTGGAGTCATACCTCGTCGGACAACCGCGCTACTTACCTCAACCTATCCCCGGGTAAGTACACCTTTCACCTCAAAGCGGCTAACGGGGATCAAGTATGGAGTGAGGAGGTAAAAACGTTGGATATTACCATTCTTCCCGCTTGGTACCAAACGCGCGTCGCTTACCTCGTCTACGGTTTACTGTTTGCGGGGTGTATTTGGTTATACCTGCGTTTCCAGCGGAATAAACTACGCCTGCGGCATCGCCTCGAACTAGAGCAAAAGGAAGCGGAACGCCTCAAAGAGCTCCAGACCTTTCAGGCGGAATTGTACACCAATATTACCCATGAGTTGCGCACGCCGCTGTCCGTAATTTTAGGTACTTCCGAAAACTTGATTAGGCAAAAAAATACGGGCCATCCCGAACGGAAGCCGCTATCGCTAATCCGACGCAGCGGCAAGAATTTACTCAACCTGGTTAACCAAATCCTCGACCTTTCTAAAATCGAGCACAACCAACTGGGGATCCACTACCAACAGGGGGACATCCTGGCCTACCTGCGTTACATTACCGAGAGTTTCCACTCGTTGGCCAATACCCAGAATGTCCTGCTGAAAGTAGAAAGCCCGAAGGCCAGTATTTGGATGGATTACGATGAGGAAAAAATACGCCAAATTGTGGCCAATCTGCTCTCCAATGCCCTCAAGTACACCCCTTCTGGCGGGAAAGTAACCCTGACCGCCGAGCAACGCGAGCAGCAGTTGCAGCTTAGCGTACGGGACACCGGGCGGGGAATTCCGCCTGAAGACCTGCCCCACGTCTTTGACCGCTATTACCAAGCTTCGACCGAGGAAAACACCACCGGCGGCACAGGGATCGGGTTGGCGCTCACCCGCGAACTGGTCAAATTGCTCGGCGGCGCGATCCAAGTGGACAGCGAACGGGGCCAAGGCACCACCTTTTCGCTCTGGCTGCCCATTCAGCGCAAAGCTCCCGTGCG